>JBAQWI010000318.1:0-1624 GCA_049298835.1 Oscillospiraceae bacterium | reverse complement strand
GTGTTTAATGTTTTTTCATTGATTTTAAAGGTGCTTTTATACCCGGCGTATTGGGAAGCACAAAAAGCGTCGAGCCCCTTTTCTTTTTCAATATCCATTCACTTAAAACCTTTGCCTCTTGAAAAATTATTTATTTTATGCGGACTCGATCAGTGTCATGGCGAAACTGAATTTTCTGATTACCCTTCAATTTTAATTTAGCTTTCCCATTTTATTTTTATGATATCTTTAAAGTTAAGCCCTTGGGACTGCCCTCCCAAGGGCTTAACTTTATTCTTTTTTAATTACATCGTAATATTTATAAACCGTTGTCCGGCTGATACCTAATGCCTTGGCAATTTCCGATATCTTTTCCCCTGGATGATCTTTTACATAATCTTTTACCAACACTTCTTTTTTTCCGGTACCCTTTGGTCTACCTTGTGAAACTTCTCCTAAATCTTTTAGTAAAGCCAATTGATTTCTTGCTAATTTTAAATGAATATTTTGTTTTCTTCCGTTTCTTTTATTTTTTTCAATTCGAACCCCGGTCATATCAGAAATATATTTTCGGGTAAAGGTCCTTGAACTTTTTCCATCTAATTTTTTTTCATCAAAAATTTTCAATGCTGCAATCACATCATCTTCGGTAAAATGATTATCCGCCTGATCTGTCATACTCTCTAAAAATTTGATTAATGAAAAAGCATCTCTTTCTAATTCGTCTTGTGTTATGCCATTTGGGTTTTTCTCGGCATCATATTCACACTTTTTTGCATAACTTGCGAGTGCAATAATCGAATGGTAGCGATGGCCAACAACAATTTCCGACTTGATTTTACTTACCCACCAATCATACAAAGCTCTTTTGCATTTCCAAGTACGACCAATTTCACCTTTGATAATTCGTCTTTCATACCAATCTGAATACATTTCTTTTGCTTCGTCTAATGACATTTTACTTTTATAGTGAACATTCAATAGATCAACTCTTAAATCAAACCCTCCGTCATAGTTAAGAAATTCATTAAGATATGACAACGTAACACGGTCACCCTTTTCATACCAATAAGCTTTTACCGGATAACTTCCACCCAGCTTTGATTGACTTCCAATCGCACGATAGCCCTGTGAAATCCCCTGGTATTGTCGTTCTTTGTTTTGTGACGTATAACCATTCCAAATTTTGTCCGTTAACCTTTTTTTTAACTCTTTAAGTAACATCTGAGCATTGGGATATAAGGCCACCGGTTCTTTGAAAACATAATAGAGATGGACCCCTGTTCCGCTGTTAACCAAAAATGTGGGCTTGGGAATATGTTCGATTTTAGATGCTTGATGGATAATGTCGCGTAGATTTTGATATTCAACATTGTCCAAATCAAAGGTCAGAGCATAGGCGTATCTTGCATTTTTTAATGTGTTCCGATTGCCATAGTATGAAACAGGAGAAATAAACACCGTTGGATAAGTATTACTGGCTGTCTCAATAGCTGCTAGATCATCGTGAATAATTCTTTTACGCGGTTCTTTATTCTCGGTCAGTCCAATGATAAAACCATTCGGTTTGTGATCCTCGTAATGATCTTCCCTTTCAAAGCTTCCAGCCGGGAAAATAAACCGATAAAATTCATTTGAAGATACC
>JBAQWI010000317.1:0-2090 GCA_049298835.1 Oscillospiraceae bacterium | reverse complement strand
GAGAATACTGTGCGCGACACAATTATTCGTACGATATACTAATGATAATCCCTAAAATATACAATAGAAACACATTATCCCATTTAATTGTAACTGTCAAGTAAAAATGCTGTGTGAAAAGTCCATTTCCAGCGCCTTACACACCCGTTACACCGGGGCGTTGATATTGTAACAAAGCAAACTTGTGAATTTGAATAATAGAAACAGCCGGAAAATGATGGGAGTGTCTAGGGGACGGGGTTACTGTCACGCGGATAGTTCTGAAAAGGCTAATAATGGGAAGTTGAGATTAGTTAATAAAACTATTAAAGATTACCTGAATAATATTTTTTCATCATAATCTAAAAACAACAAAATAACACATACAAATTCATCAAAAGAAAATTGTATTAGTACTTGAAGATTATAATAAAGCTACAGTTTACTTAGATGAAATTATAATAAATAGCAAATAAGCATTAACAAGAGATTATAGGTGGGAGATAATTAATTGAAAATTACTATTATAGTGTTTAGTCCTACGGGGAATACATTCAAACTAGCTAAAATGCTAAGTGGGTGTTTAACTCAGAAAGGTGCTAAGGTACAATTAGTTGATTTCACACGCAATGCAACCATATTTAGGCAAAAAAAAAGAAGCGAGTATTTAGAAACGAATATTGAAGAGCATGAAGTATTAATGATTGGAGGACCAGTATATAGCCATCATATGCAATATCAAGTGCTTGAATTAATTAAAGCATTACCCCCGCCTGGTGGGAAGTGGGGAAACTTAGTAATTCCTTTTATAACTTATGGAAAAATATCTTCTGGAGAAGCATTATACGAAGCAGCAAGATTAATTAGAGAAACTGGAAGAAAAAATGTTTTAGGAATGAAAGTTGAGGCAATGCACTGCTATACAAAAAAGTGGGATAAGAAAATCAATGATGGGATGCCAGGAACTGAGACGCTACCTTACGTAGAAAGACTTGTAACCGAAATTATTAAGTTAGAAGGTAGAAATTCTGATACTTTAGAAGATATTTCATATGCATTTGATTACCAAAGCAAAACTGCTAGATTTAAAGCGAACTTTTTACTTAAAGAAAAGTTCATGCATAGGTATATATTTCCAAGAGTCAGTTTTAACTATGATAAATGTAAAAGTTGCGGAAAATGTGAAAAGGTGTGTCCCGTTAAATGCCTGGAAATGAAGAATGAACTTCCTATTCAAGTGGACTCCCAAGCATGTATTCACTGTGCTGAATGTTTTCATTCTTGTACATCTAAGGCAATAAATTTAAATATAAAAAGATTCAAACCTATGATAATGAAGGGAGCACAAGGTAAAGGATTTATAGCAAGTAATGAACTAACAAAAACGGAAGTATTTCTTAATAACAGTATTTAATTTAAGGTTTAGAATTTAAAAGTATAAATACCGGAAATGACGAGGGGACGGGGTTGTTGACAACCTTCTTCATTCAGGATATCTTGGCTTAGGATTGTATTTATTGGTTATTGCATGTAATGAAGTGAAGCCAATATGAATCACCGCTGCAAGGATTTGTAGTAAAGGTGTGGGGGGCATGGGGAAGTTATGAGTAAAGATGACAATACTAATGATGTTAATGATTATAATGTAACTAATGAAAGCGGCATTGCAAACGCCGAAGACTTTTTCGATGATATAGAAGAGGAAGAAGATGAGGCGACTATGCTGCGCAAATTTCCTGCCTGGGTAATCGTTGCTGTGACGATGGTCGTGTTGGTCTCTTTTATCGCGATTAGTTTACCTGATTTATCTTTATTTATAGGTGGGCGTTTTGATTTTTTATCTCAAAATGCGTCCCTGGAAAATGATCCGCTGGTACTAGCTGCCCGCGATACAGTGGTTAGTATAACTGCCATGGGGGTTAAGAACCTGCCGGAGACTAGCCGTGCTGGAACCGGGTTCCTTTTCTCTGCTGACGGTCATATACTGACGAATCTCCATGTCGTTGAGGGAGCCCAAAAGATCAAAGTCGAGTTGGAAAATGGCGATGTTTATTATGCCAAAAACTATCTGCCGCTTCTGGACCTGGATGTAGTAATTATTGATATAGATG
>JBAQWI010000316.1:0-1818 GCA_049298835.1 Oscillospiraceae bacterium | reverse complement strand
GTATAATGGAGCCAGAACCGCGAATTCTGCGGCAAATAGATAAACCATCCTCACCTGGCAGCATTAAGTCTAAGACCAGTAAATCAATCTCGTTGTTGGCTAATACTTGATCCATTTCTTTGGCATCGGCGACAACTTTGACATTAAAACCTTGTTCGGTGAGATAGCGCTGCAACAATTCTCGTAAGCGAACGTCGTCATCCACCACTAATATTTTTTTATGTTGTTCTTGAGTCATCATAGTGCCTGAATTTTAATGTTATCAAAGGGACGGGGAGTGAATTTTATACAAGTTATACGTACATTTTAATGCTAAAACAGTCAATTCAAACTGAGTATCGAAGTTTATGCCTAGTTTTGATGAATATCAAATGATAAAAAGTAAACCAAAATCCGTTTTGTTCGTCTATTAGTGACAATAATCAATAGATTACTATGTTGCTTAATGACATAAGGAACATTAATTTCGTAACAATTTTTGATGATGCGACATTTCTAATGATTTATTACAATTTGTTACAATATTATGGTGCAATGAAACAAACAATTTACAATCCTGCTGCATTATTGTGCGTCTGATTAATTTGAAGTTTAATTTATTGGTTAAAATAAATCACTTGCTCACATTGATGTCATCAAATTTCTCAATCAAAAAATACATACTTTGTTCATTGTGTGTAGGACTAGGCTTTTCTTTCAATTTACATGCGGGCGAAAAGAGTTTATTCGTTGTTTCGCAAAAAGTTAATTCAAAAGTCGCCGATGCTGATTCATCATCAGATGGTATGCAAAAAACGTTAGAACTTAATTTTAGTCCTGAAAATCGAGAAAAATTACGTAAAGCATTAGATGATTATGCGCGTTCTATCGATCAGGATCATGAGCAAATAGAAGCGCGCCGTCGAGCGATGCAGCAAAGCATAGAAGAAAGATTTTTTGATGCAGACCGAGATCTTAATAATATGATAGATCGTCAGGAAGCAACCGAAAAGCTGCCGCAAATTGCACGTCACTTTAATATGGTGGATGAGAATCAGGATGGATTGATTTCACTTGATGAGTTAGAAGCGGCTCAAATGCGGATTTTGGAACGTCGAAAAGCCGCAGAAGCCAATGAAGAAATCCAAAAGCTATTAGAAGCTGATAGCGCGCCAGCGAACAAGCGAAAAAGTAAACAAGCGTCTAATAATTCACGTAAGCCCTCGCTTTAATTTTTCTTGAATATCTTTGAGTATTGCACTTTTTCTTTGGTGCCATTTCTTAGCCTATCAATACGTCTCATAGGCTCCTTTGTTGTTTTAGTCACTTACATTTAAATAAATCAGACCTTTAATTAATCTGCTGATTAATTGCCATCTTTTATTTCAGCCTGCTTAGTGTTAGTTTAAGCACTTCTTCATTGATTAAAGCATTTCACATGACGCTTTCCATCGAGTTTGTGAATAGCATGCAAGATGTGGATGCGGTAGCTTGGAATAGGGTTGTCGGCGATATGACTCTGCTTAGCCACGCATTTCTATCTGCACTTGAAACCTCTGGTTCAGTCGGGCTTAACTCGGGTTGGCAACCTTGCCATATGCTTTTGCTAGAAGGCCACGTATTGGTGGCGGCCATGCCCTTATATCTCAAGCAACATTCGTATGGAGAGTATGTGTTTGACTGGGCTTGGGCGGATGCCTATGAACGGGCTGGTGTTGATTATTATCCAAAATTATTATCTGCCATCCCATTTACACCCATTACAAGTGAGCGTTTACTTACAACAGAAAGCCGTTTTCAACAGCTATTAATAGATGCGCTAGAAAACATTATGCGGTC
>JBAQWI010000315.1:0-10317 GCA_049298835.1 Oscillospiraceae bacterium | reverse complement strand
TGTCTATAATAATGATACCGACTACAGCAAAGTGGAATGTGATGTACATCAACAAATTTCCTATGATGCGGCTGTAAAATCGGTTGTTATGCTCAAAAACAATGGGATTCTTCCTCTTAAAAAGAATGGCATTAAAACGATAGGTGTTATCGGTCCAAATGCTGTCAACCAAAGGGCTCTAGAGGGTAACTATAATGGAACTGCATCAAGTTATCACCATATTTTAGATTCTATCAAATCAACATCTGGTGAGGATACTCGTGTACTTTATGCGAGAGGCTGTCATCTTTACAAAGATACATTAGAGGGTTGCGCGTCCCCTAAAGATGGTTTTACTGAAGCTTTAACCGTTGCAAAAAACTCTGATGTTGTAATTATGTGCATGGGACTCGACTCCTCAATTGAGGGTGAGCAAGGAGATGCTTCCAATGAATATGGTGCTGGCGACAAACTAACGTTGGCTTTCCCTGGTCTGCAAAATGAGTTACTCCAAGCTGTAAAAGCAATCGGCAAACCAATTATTTTGGTGGTTTTAGCTGGTGGTGCTTTGGATTTAAACTGGAGTGAGCAGAATTGTGACGCTATCCTTTACGGGTGGTATCCAGGCTCAATGGGTGGCGATGCAATCGCTGACATTATCTATGGCAAGAAAAATCCAAGTGGCAAAACTCCTGTAACATTCCACAAGTCCCTTGATGACCTTGCACCGTTTGAGGACTATGATATGTCAGGACGAACTTACCGCTATTTAAAAACTAATCCACTATATCCCTTTGGATATGGTTTAAGCTATACTAACTTTTCCTATACTAATGCAAAAGTTTTAGGTTCTGCCCAAAAAGATACTCTAAGCGTATCTTTTAATATAAAAAACACTGGTAATCATTGTGGCGAGGCGGTTTCACAGGTATATGTAACTTATGAGGACGAACGATATCTTATTCCTAACTGCAAGCTCGCTGGGTTTGATCGTATTGCTTTGGATAAAGGCGAAGAAAAGGCATTTTCTATCGCTATTCAGCGTGATGCAATTATGTTAACCGACAAAGATGGTAGCCGCTATTTGCCAGAAGGAACTGTGACGTTCCATATAGGCAGTTGCCAGCCAACCGAGCAAAGTGAACTATTAATGGGTGAGCAAACAGTTTCAGTTAGCCAATAAATAAAAAAAGACTTGGCAGCCGTGTTAAAACAGTTTGTTCATATGCTACTTCAGAGAGAACTGAAGGGGAAATTTGAGAGAGAAAAAGGGTGAGGACATATGTCCTCACCCTTTTTCGTCTTGCTCTAATCAATTGGTTGTGATATACTATTATCTATGTAAATAGTATATTTTAAAAGCCAGTGCGAAATTTGACTACGTCAAAACCTCATATTGCCCAATATATCAACACGTGGCTTATTCTATACTATAATACAAAGTAATTAATATATCCCTTATTTTACGTTGAGTATTTGAGGGTATACTAAATTCTATATTTAACGGAGGAAATAGTAATGGCGTATACATGGAATAAAAACCTTGAAACAGGAAATGCAACTATTGACAGCCAGCACAAAGAATTAATTAATGCAATTAATCAGCTCCTAAGTGCATGTGCCGTTGGTGAAGGCCGTGTGCAAATAAAAGATACAAGCCGTTTTTTGCTTGACTATACCAAAAGACATTTTGCAGACGAAGAAAAATTGCAAGTGAAGAGCAAATATCCTGATTATAGTAATCATAAAAAGTACCATTCTGAATTTGTCAAAGTGGTTAATGACATCGTAAACCAACTTGAAAAGGATGGTCCAACCATAGTGATGGTCGGAAAAATCAACAATGCGATTGCTGGATGGTTAATTAGCCATATCTCTACTGAAGATGTAAAGGTTGCAGCGCATATTAAAAGCACATTAAGCTAGGAAAAATTCTAATACATACAGATATTTTAAGGGCGTTCACAGTTTGAAACTGTGAACGCCCTTTGTGTACTGATGAATATCCATAAGATGATAGGGGATAGATTTTTTGTCCCCTATCATCTGTGTTTAATTAATAACTGAATGGATTTTTCCAATTGTAAATTGCATCAACAATTTGTTTGCTTGCATTTCCATCGCCATATGGATTTTCATTTTTTAGGAAGGATTTGTATTCTTCCTCATTTGTAAGCAGTTTTCTTGTTTGCATTACAATGTCATCTTCTTTTACGCCGATAACTCTAACGCAACCAGCTTCAACAGCCTCTGGTCGTTCAGTTTCTGTACGCAGTACCAACACAGGCTTTTTGAATGATGGACCTTCCTCTTGCAATCCACCACTATCTGTAAGCACCAATGTGCTTTTTGCCATAAGATTATGCAAATCAGTTACATCAAGTGGTTCAAGAAGATAAATGCGAGGCTGCTTGCCTAAAATTTTGTGAACAGGTTTTGAAATTGCAGGGTTCATATGCACTGGATAGATTACCTTTACATCTGGAAATTCTTCTACGATGCGTTTAACTGCGTTGCAGATTGCCTCAAGTGGCTCACCAATGTTTTCTCGTCTATGTGCAGTTAAAAGAATACATCTGCCCTTTGTAAAGTCAAGCTTTTGTAGCGTTTTATTCTTGAAAGAATATCCCTCATGAACGGTTGTCTTGAACGCATCAAGCACAGTATTTCCTGTTACAAATATATTGTCAACCACATTTTCACGAATTAGGTTCGACTTATTTAGCGGAGTAGGCGCAAAATGCAGAGTAGCAAGACGACTTGTCATCACCCTATTCATTTCCTCTGGAAATGGTGAGTACATATTGTAGGTACGAAGTCCTGCCTCAACATGACCCACAGGAATTTGCTGATAAAAAGCAGCAAGTGCTACTGCGTATGAGGTAGTTGTATCGCCATGAACGAGTACGATATCGGGTTTTACCTCTTTTAAAATAGGCTCAATTGCATTTATAATTCTAGTGGTTATCTGTGAAAGCGTCTGATTTGGTTGCATAATATCCAAGTCAAAATCAGGCTTTACATCAAACACAGCAAGTACTTGATCAAGCATTTCTCTATGTTGCGCCGTAACGCAAACAATGCTTTCCATACGTTTGTCACTTTGTATTTCTTTTACAAGTGGGCACATTTTTATAGCCTCTGGTCTTGTACCAAATACACTCATTACCCTCGTTTTATCCATTTTCATTTTCTCCTTTTTATACACTTTACAATGAATACTTATTTTGTGCCATAAATGCACAATTAACCTACCCCTGTTTTGAGAATATACTTACATAAGGAACCAAACCTATGCTTGGATCTTTTGCCCCAATTAACATTACAATTAAGAATAACAACGCAAATAGCGTTAATGCAACATAATAGAATGCTCTAACTTTTTTGTTTTTCTCACAGGAAATTGCCTCTGGAAAAAGCAATATAAAGAAAATTGTGCCAAAATGTCCTATTCTTGTTGGGGTCGGTATCCACCAGCAAGTCAAATAAAATAACAGCATAAAAATTGCCGCATTAATATAGACAATATTTCCCTTGTTCTTTTTTAACAGCGGCTCATAATAGGCGACCGCAAAGAAGGTTGCAATTCCACTTAAAAGAACATTATAAACAGAGAAGTCATAAACATTATATACTGAGTTTTTATAGCTTGTATAGACAAAGCTGAAAATGACATTCATAATTTGCTTGTTTAAAACGGCAAATATCACTAGGAAAATACTGATGATTACATAGTAGCTAAACTTAAATTTTCGTGTGAAAACAAAGTAAATTGGAATACCTATCAGTGCAATTTTATGGAATGATGCAGCAATTAAAATGAACGCTAAGAATTTTAAAAACTCCTGCTTTTTCATATATTTTTGCGCAAAGAAATAGAGGGATAACGCCATAAAATGTCTAACTGAATTCATAGAATAAAAGAAGTATCCAAGCGACATAAACAAAAACATTGAATATGCTATATTGCTTGAGTTTTGCTTAATTGCTACTGCTATAAAACAAATGATGATTACACTTGTTAGGGCAAACAGCCATACAAAGTTATCCGTGAATTGTCCAACAAGTTTATTGAGCAATGCGTAGCCTGCTTCAACATGGGTTTTCTCTTTGGTATTGATAATTTCACCAAATATCCATGCATAAGAGTTATAATCAACGCCCACCATATAACGTAATCCACTTACCAAAGCCATCGGTATTATGGATAAAAACAGAAGTATGTTTTTTGGCCTAACCGTAACAATCTTTGCGGATTTATCTAACTTAACTTGATATGTTTCGGGATAGTATGTGACCATTGCTGCAAAAACCATTGTAACCGCTATCATGACGATATACGTCAGCATCGTACCCCTCCTTTTATGTTATACTAGTTTGCATAAAGCAGTATTATTTTTTGTTCTTTTTCTTTTTCCCTTTGGTAGTTTTCTTTTCTTTGATAAATTGTCTTAGTTGACCAATGAGCGCATCCTCATCGTTTTTAACGTCAGCCAAAAATTCCTCACAGCCGTTGTTAAACTTCTCCATATCAAAGCTTTCAACATAATCGTTGACAATCTTTAGCACATCATCTTCATCAACATCTATTGAAATTCCTATGTTATATCTCTGAATAACCTCACCTAGAAATGTGCCTTTAGAAGAAATGATAGGCTTTTTCAATAGGCAAGCCTCATAAAGCCTGTTAGGTAAAGCGGTTGTCACCTCAAGGGAGCTATCACCATAAATCGAGTTTATGATTTCCATATTTTTGTAGAGTTCTGGTTTTTCGGAGTTGTTATACTTTCCAATAAAACTTACATTGGTAATCTCATTGGTTTCGCAAAAAGTCTGCAAATCGCAATCGCTAACTGGCTTTCCAATGTACCAAAGTTGATATCTAAACTCATTTTTTAGTTTTTTTATCAACGCACAATTTTCCTCATAATAGCGAACACCACCAATAAAACCGATATTAATTACGCTTTTATCTCTGATATCTTGTGGCTCTGCCTTTTGGATCCCAATAGGAATGTTGTGGTTCATTATAATTTTCTTATTCTTACTCAAAAAATCCATAAATCCATGTGATGAAATTGTTGTAATCTGTGAATTGTCAATAATCTTGTCTACCATCATTTTATAAGGCAAAAATTTCTCAAAAGAGTAATCTCTAATGTCAAATAGATAACGATTTTTGAAATTATCATGTAGATATTTTCTCAAAAATATTGCAGGTACCGTTGTCAAAACAATCACTTTATCGTACTTGTTTTTCTCTAAAATCTCTAAAACGTATTTTTTAAAATTAAGGTATGAGCGAATTTTATTAAGCGTACCCTCTTTTGCTTCCTCAAAAAAATTATATTCATTTGCAACATCGTTAGCAGGCTTTTCTTCTCGTTGCCAGCAAACGACATCATAATCAACAGAATTTTCGTCAAAAAACTTCGTGTATTTATCTATATATGGCAGGTAATTCCTCTCGGTATGACCGATAATACAAACCTTCATAATTATCTCCTATCCCTTTTTCACCTTGTGTTTAATGCTTAAATATACAGCATTTAGCTTAAACTGCAACAAGAAAATTCCTTTTGCAGTCAAATAAATTAGAGTTTTGTTGTTTGAGCGTAGAATTTTATTGATAATCTTTGAATACCCTACCTCATCATCCTCTGCATGAAGCGCAGATTTAACATACTCATTCTGCAAAATCTCAGCAATATAGCTTTTTTTCTCGCCAAAACTCATCTTGCAACCCTTAGAGTTTAGCTGGGTAAAGCAAGACATGACACCTTTAATAAATGCAAAGTCAATGTATGCTCTGTTTTTCTCGTCATAAAGCCCCATTTCCTTGTAGCTGTCAATCAGCTCAATATGGCACTTTAGTGAAGCGTCAAATCTATTTTGAACATAACGGTTTGCAAGTGTTTGTTGTCCACGCAAAAAATAGCGGTAATATGGCTTGTTGATACAGCCAAAACGGGTAATGTGTTTGAATGTATGAATGTTAAAAAGCCTGTCCTCACCACTCATAAAGTCTTGAAATATAATCTCATTTTGCCTTAGAAATTCTGCTTTAAAGAGTTTGTTCCACACAACATACATGAGATGTGCCTTAATTAAGGGCATCAGTTCTTTTGAGAACGCCTCTTTGTTTAGTGCTACAAACCCTTGATAGGTAAACGCCTTTATGTGGGGCGTTTTGGTGCTGATGTTTTCCATATTGTAACCACAGCAAACCTCGTCTAGGTCATTTTGGCTTGCAAGGGAATACATCTCAAAAAGCATATCCTTGTCAATTAAGTCATCAGAATCTAAAAAGCAAAGGTATTCTCCACTAGCCTCGTTAATACCAACATTTCTAGCATTTGCAGGTCCTGCATTATCAACGGTAATGATTTTTATGCGTTGGTCAGAATTCTGAAACACCTCTAAAACCTCAAGGGTGTTATCCTTTGAGCCGTCATTTACAATGATAACCTCAAACTCGGTTAGAGTTTGTTCTTGCAACGACTTTATGGTATAGCAAACCAAGTCGGCACAGTTATATGCGGGAATGATAACCGATATTTTTGGCGACATAATGGCTGTACCTCCTTTTATTTTAAGTGAATATTATACTAGAATAAAACCGAGTGGTTTCACGCATATGTTTTGAATGACATTGACTGCCTTGTCGATGTTATCTGTGCGTGACGAATTTTTGCGTTCTGCAAGAAGAATGCCATCACAGCAACTGCCAAGCATCATAGCTGGTGCAGAATTTGCAATCTCATCAAGTGCAATTAGGGTGATGTTTGCGGTGGATTTAATCTCATTAACATCTAATTTTGCAGATAATGATGTCATTTTTGTTCCACTTTTATTTTCAAATGAAATTTCAAAAAACTTTTCATTTGTTTTTTTAGTGTCAGTTTTAGAAATTTCTTCAACTCCGTCTACTTTTGCATTCAAAAGTGCTACAGATAGCTCCATTGAACCAAATGCACCAGCTAGTCCCCTTGCAACTTTGTTTGTATCAACACATTTGTTGGAGCTTGAAACTGCAACAACAGCATTTTCCTTGTTTTTAAGTGATGCAAGAATGGAAATTGCTACTTTTTTGTATACGTCACATGACATTTTATTACCCCCTAACCTTTTGTAATTTCGCCTAAAATAGGCATATTATATTTTTTTAAGTCATCTGCTGATTTTACTTTTAAGCTCATAATGTCAATAAAGAATATCCAAAGGACAGCCAATACTAGACCCCCACCAAATCCCAAAATTCCAAACTTAATTGCTTTACCTTTTGGGGTGTCTCCATTTTGCAAAGAAGTGTTTACAGTCTGCTGTCTTTGTTCTTTCACTTCAATGTTATTAATATTTTTACCGAGTTGCTCAATAACATATTTTCTACCAGCATTACTTGCCTCAACAGACAAAGCCTCATTGGTAGTTGTAACTTCAATCAGTACAAGGTTACCATTTACATAAATCCTAATAATTTCTTTTAAACTTGCGATTGAGGGTTGTTTTTGTCCACCAAAGATTTGGTTAAACTCTCCGCCGTCAACATTTTGCTTAATTGAATTTAGTACCCCTGTATAAAAAAAGTCACCAGAAACGGTATCTTTTATACTTGTCATGGCACTTGTTAGCGCTGTAGCATCAGTAGCTCGATTGGTTACGATATTTACGCTTCCAGCAGAAGTGGTTGTGAACTTATCACTTCCAACCCTCATAAAGCCAAAAATGCCTCCTAACAAACCAAACACAACTGCCATAATGATAACTAGCTTGAATTTTTTGAAAATATTTACTATGAATTCCCTAAGGTCAAAAACCTGTTCCATATTTTTCATCCTCTCCCATTGGTGATAATTTATTACCGTCCATTATAACAAATTCTATATTATATTGCAATAATTGCTATGTTATTTACTAATTTCTAACAGATCGAGCAATCTCAATGCGCTCTTGTTGTCTTTATATTCATTGACAATATCATTTACCCTTGCTCTGTCATTTGCATACTCATCCTTATCGTTGCTTACATCCTCGAAAAAGCGATATAGTTCCTCAACCGTTTTCATCTTTGTACCTGGCATAATCTCAAGAGGTTCTTGTGTCACAAACCCACGTTTTTTGTTGTATTCCTCAATGTCATCTATGATAAATCCTATCGGACGATCAAGCAAGAGATAATCAAAATAAATGGAAGAATAGTCAGTTAGCAAAATGTCTACATTGCTTACTAGATGATAAAGTTGGACAATACTTTTATCAAGTTCGTCACTTGTGAGCATTTTAATATTACTAAGCACCACAAGGTCAACACCCGATAAATCTTGTAATGGATGAAGTTTGATTATCATAAACAACCCTTGCTCTTGTAGCTTTTGATTTAGAGCGGTCAGTTGCTCGCTTGTTTCGATTAACGGTAACCCTGTTTGTGTTTCGTGCGAGTCAAATATATTTAGCTGACTGCTTTGACGGAATGTAGGCATCCACAAAACAATTTTTTTCCACTTTCCCCTGTCGATATCAAGCTTTTTAAGCACATTTGAGTCTTCAAAAAGAGTATCACATCTAGGGTATCCTGTAACTTTAATTTTTTCTTGTGAAACTTGAAAGCAGTCTGCAAGTGCATCGCTGCAAAACTTACTTGCAGAAGCAATGAATGTAAATGGATCTGTATCAGTTTTGATAAAATTCATATGTTTTAATGGAGTACCGTGCCATAAGCAGGCAACCGTTTGCTTGCTTGTATTAATCATTGGAGGTGTTGCGTGGGTATAAATTACAGTCTTTGCAGTTGCAATATGATAAAGGTAATTTAACAGATAACGTTTCTCACGAAAGCTTGTAAAGCTTACATTTTTAACTTTCATATCCTTGAAGTTTTTGGGGTTTTTAACGCACCATATCATCTTGTACTTTTCATTGTACTTGTTTTTAATCATATAATCATATAAACATCTTGAATTGTCACAAAAATCAGGTTCGCTTTCAAAAACAATTTTATTTTTATCCTTATAAGCCATAGTAAAAATGAATTTGCAAACTGATTTCACTACTTGTTTAGGGTTCATTAAGAATCACCTTTCACTTAAATTTATGTCGATCAAACTACTTATTGCCTATGTCTTCTTTTATCTTTGTGGTTGAAATTTCTGGAGTACGTCCAAAATATAGTACCTCACAGTATTTGTTAAGAAAGTCAAACTTCCCTTGCCAATCATCTCCCATGCAAAAAACATCGACTTTAAATTCTGTTACATCGCTTATTTTTTGTTCCCATGTTTCTTCTGGAATTACAAGGTCGACATAGCGAATAGATTCTAAAAGGAGCCGACGTTGCTCGTAGGAAAAGTAGCATTTTTTTCCTTTTCCTGCATTAAATTCATCGGTAGACAATGCTACAATTAGATAATCACCCTGTTCTTTTGCTCGTCTTAGCAGGTTGATATGTCCATAATGTAGCATATCAAAAGTACCATATGTGATTACTTTTTTCATAATGGAACACTTCCTAACTTTTTATTTTCTCGTTATCTTTGCCTTAATTTTATTAATGAAATAAAACAGCATATCGTCCTTTGTCACAAATAGTATAGTTAGATATGTTAGTCCACAGAGGGGAATGATAATGGCGCAGTTAAGCAAAACACCAAGTTCTAGTTGACGAATAAAATATGTGATAGCGAAAAATGGCAAAGAAAAGTAGAGATACTTCATATTTTTAAAAGCAAATAGCTTAAATGGAACTTTTACTTTCTTTCTAATATACCAGTACATAATAGACAGCATGATTGTTTCAGCAATTGCTGTTGAAACAATTGCCGAAACAGGGGTAAGTTTTCCAATCGCCAACAAACCTACGTCAAATATAACGTTTAAGACACCACCTACAAGTAAAATCCTTATCATTGCGTGTTCTTTTCCACGAATATATAAAATTTGATTTGTAAAGATAGAATACAAACTGCTGATTAGAAAACGCAGTGCAAAAATCTGTAGTACAGGATAGGCATATGCATATGCGCCCTTGGTATAAAGATACATTGCTTCATAGCTTAAACAGCAGAGCCCAATACAAGTGGGACATAGCACTAAGAAAAATGCCCTAGAAGATTTATTTAGTAGTGCCAAATAATCTCTTTCCATACCATGACTTACATAGTAGGATAACCGTGGTATGGACACCACGATTAAAGAAATGAGCATGACACCAATCATATTTGTAATGTTAGCGGGTAATGTATATTCAGTATTTGCAATCTTGCTAACAAATGTGCCCAAAAAGATTTTATCGAGTTGGGTATACAGAATGTTAATATTACTAATGCAAAGCAGTATAAACAG
>JBAQWI010000314.1:0-5922 GCA_049298835.1 Oscillospiraceae bacterium | reverse complement strand
CATCTATATTGCACAGCCACCACTATTTAAGCTATCAAGGGCAAAACAAGTTCGATATGCTTATTCTGACGAAGAGCGTGATCGTTATATGCTTGAGCTTGGTGGAGAAAATGGTGCTAAGGTTGACATTCAACGATACAAAGGTCTTGGAGAGATGGATCCCGAACAACTTTGGGAAACAACAATGAATGCTGAAAATCGAATTATTATCAAGGTTGAGTTAGGTGATGCTGCAACTGCTGACGAAATTTTTACCATTCTTATGGGAGACAAGGTTCAGCCAAGACGTGAATTTATTGAGAAAAACGCTAAATATGTAAGTAATTTAGACGTTTAAACTCTTTGATACTTTTAGATAAAACGGAGGTTAAACCAGTATGGACAAAAAAGATAAGTATCAGATAATTGAAGAGGAACAAGACAATTCAATTGAAATTGATAAAACAGATAATGACATATTGAAAAATCCACAAAAGGAATTTCTAGGTGGAGTTGAAACTGAAGAATATGATGTTTTGCCAGAGATAGATCCTCACGAGGACATCAAAGCACAACTAGCTAAAAAAGAAGGCATAGAACTTGAATATTCTTTTAATGGCGAAGAAGTAACTGAGGGATTAACCGTTTATCAGAGTGTTACAATTTTAAAAAGAAATTTTATTTATTCTGCTATTTTGATTAGTGTTTTCTTTATTTATATGGTGAATATTATTAAAAATCCAGGGGAAATATTCTCGGTATTTCTTGCAATTATGTGTGTTTCTGTTTTGTGTTTTATTTGGATTTTGCCCAAATTGCATATCAAAAAGACTGCTAAGGCAGCCGATTTAGAGGAACTTAAATTTTCTATGGTTGTTTATGATAATTGTATAAAAATGGGCGAGGACGGCGGAAGTTTTATCATTGCGTATAACAAAGAAATTACTATGATTTATGAAACTTTAAACTTGTATTTGGTTTGTGCTGGAAAAGAGAGACTTTTTATTTTACCAAAACGATGCCTAAAGCAAGGGCAAGAACAAAAACTAGTGGAAATTTTTAAAACGGCTATGAAAGATAGATATATAGAAAAATAACCCCCAAAGTAACGTTATTTTATGTGGTATTATTAGTTTATAAAATTATGAGGTGAAAGAATTTTGATGAATAATGAAGGTACAAAAGTCATACATCGTGACATAGAAAAGGAAATGAGAAAATCATTTCTTGATTATTCGATGTCTGTTATAGTGTCTCGTGCACTTCCTGATGTTCGCGATGGATTAAAGCCTGTTCATAGAAGAATATTATACACAATGTATGAGAACGCTCTTTATCCAGAAAAAGGATATAGAAAATGTGCTGATACAGTTGGTTCTGTACTTGGTAGGTATCACCCTCATGGTGATTCCTCTGTTTATGATGCCCTAGTGCGTTTGGCACAGGATTTTTCTTTGCGTTATCCATTGGTTGATGGACATGGTAACTTCGGTTCTGTCGATGGTGACCCTGCCGCTGCATACAGATATACAGAGGCTCGTATGAGCAAAATCTCCATGGAAATGATGAGCGATATTGACAAGGAAACGGTTGATTTTGCATCAAACTATGATGATCGTCTGCAAGAGCCAGTAACGCTTCCAGCACGTTTTCCAAACTTACTTGTGAACGGTTCTACTGGTATTGCTGTTGGTATGGCAACAAACATTCCCCCTCATAATCTAAACGAGGTTATTGACGGTATTGATTTGCTACTTGATAATCCTGATGCCGATGTGCTAGATATTATGGAGTGCATTAAAGGTCCTGACTTTCCTACGGCTGGTATTATCATGGGACATAGTGGAATTCGTGCAGCCTATGCTACAGGACGTGGCAAGATTGCACTAAGAGCAAGAGCAGAAATTCAAGATTTTAAAAACAATCGTTTTAGGATTGTTGTAACCGAACTTCCTTACATGGTGAATAAAGCTAGATTGATTGAGGCGATTGCAAACCTTGTAAAAGACAAACGTATCGAGGGAATTTCTGATTTACGTGATGAGTCTGACAGAAACGGTATGCATTTTGTAATTGAACTTAAACGTGATGCAAATCCACAAGTTGTATTAAATCAACTTTACCGATATACCCAAATGCAAGACACAGTGGGCGTTATTATGATTGCCCTTGTTGATGGTCAACCTAAGGTTTTAACATTGAAAGAATGCCTTGAGCACTATATCAAGTTTCAATCATTGGTTATTCGCCGTCGTACTGAGTTTGAACTTAAAAAAGCCAAAGAACGTGAACATATTCTTGAGGGCTTGAAGATTGCAATTGACTTCATTGATGAAGTTATTTCAATTATTCGAGGTTCTGTTGACCAACCAGCTGCAAAAATCAGGTTAATTGAGCGTTTTGGTCTTTCGGAAATCCAAGCAGCAGCTATCGTTGCAATGCGTTTAGGTCAGTTATCTGGTCTTGAGCGTCAAAAAATTGAAGATGAATTGGCAGCTATTTTAAAACGTGTTGCTGAGTTATTAGCAATACTTGCTGATGAAAATAAAATTCATGAAATATTAAAAACTGAAATTCATGATATTAAAAAGCGTTTTGGCGATGCTCGACGTACCGAAATTATGCAAGTTAGCGGAGAGGTTGATATCGAAGATTTAATTCCAGAAGAGGATTGCGTAGTAACGCTAACCCATTTTGGATATATCAAACGTCAGCCGACTGATGTATATAAACTGCAAAAACGTGGTGGTCGTGGTGTTTCTGGAATGAAGCATCGTGAAGAAGACTTTGTTGAGGAGCTATTTATTTCCTCAACCCATGAAAACGTGTTATTTATCACGAACAAGGGCAAAATGTATAAGCTCAAGTGCTATGAAATCCCTGAGGGTAGCCGTACAGCTCGTGGTATCAATGTCGTCAATCTTCTTCCAATTGAGGGTGAAGAAAAGATTGCATATATGATTAAGGTAAAAGAGTTTGAAGAGGATAAATTCCTTGTTATGACAACTAGAAAAGGCTTAATCAAACGTACTAAGCTTGATGCTTATAAAAATGTGCGTAAAAACGGCTTGATTGCGATTAATCTAAACGAAGGTGATGAGCTTGCGTCCGTTCGTCTAACTGACGGAATGAGCGAAATTCTAATTGCAACAAAAAATGGTATGTCAATCAGACTTGATGAAAAACAAATCAGACCACTTTCCCGTGGTGCACGAGGTGTTCGTGCAATTAAACTGCGTGAGAGCGACGAGGTTGTCAGTATGGCGCGTCTTCATGAGGGTGCTACTGTAATGACTGTTACAAACAAAGGACAGGGCAGACGTACCTCTATGGACGACTACAGACTACAGGCTCGTGGAGGCTATGGCAAGATTAACTATAAAACAAATGAGATTAAGGGAAATGTTGCTGGAGTCAAAGTTGTTGATGACAATGAAGATTTAATTATGATTGCAGACGATGGCATCATTATCCGTATCAGAGTAAGTGACGTCAATATAATGTCACGTTACGCTGGTGGTGTTCGTGTAATGCGACTTTCTCCTGAAGCACAGCTTGTAACCTTTGCAAGAGCAGAACACGATGATGAGGAAGAAATTGCAGCAGTTGAGGCTGTTCTTGAAGAAGACGTTAACGTGGAGGAACTAGAGGCACTTGAAAAAGAGCTTGAGGCTGAGGACGCAACACTTGATGTTGACGATGAAATTGATGTAGAAGATACACAAGAAGAATAAAAATAATAAAGCCCCATCATTGATGGGGCTTTATTTAAACTTTATGCAAAAGAGGAATAAATGAGATGTATAAAATTAAGGCAATTAACGATATTTCTGAGATAGAAAAAGGTAATGTTGCAAAAATTAATGTATACAACTGGAATTGTGAATATCAACCAGTTGCGTTTGCTAAGATGTGTTATATAAAGGACCAAGGCTTTGCCGTTTTGTTATCTTGTGAGGAAAAAAATCCTCTTGCAACGTACACAAAACCAAACTGTATGGTTTGTGAAGATAGTTGCCTAGAGGTGTTTGCAAACTTTAAACCAACAATGGAAGATAAGGGATATATCAACTTTGAGGCAAACGCCAATGGTTCACTCTTGTGCGAATATGGCAAGGCAGGTGGCAACCGGCAAAAATTAGTTGAAATGGGATTGTATAATCCAAAAATCTCTGTGAGTAAAACAAAAAACGATTGGGGCTATACTCTATTTATCCCGTTAGATTTGATAGAAAAAGTTTATGGGAATGCAGAATTTAAAAGCGGCGACAAAATTAAAGCAAACTTTTTCAAGTGTGGTGATAAAACGAAAAGTCCCCATTATGGCAGTTATACAAAAATTGATTGGGAATGTCCAAGCTTTCACCGTCCACAGTTTTTCTCCGATATGATGATTGAATAAAAAATAAGACCACCGTTTAAAAAAGGTGGTCTTATTTTTTAGGATTGAATTAAGGTTGTGGTTAAACCGTTATAGCTTGATAATTTCTCCAAAAACCTCGCCAGCACAATGTGCAGCGTTTGCCTCATCTGTATCGATATGCATTGCAGTAGCAAATTTATCTGAAACCCTTACTACAACGTCACCAAACACAAGAGATCTATCTTCAGTTGAAATTTTAACACTAACTATTTCCTTATCACAAACGCCTAGTTTAAGGGCATCCTCAGGGGTAGTATGGATATGTCTTTTTGCAACAATTACACCAATTGAAAGCTCAATTTCGCCACAAGGTCCAACAAGCTTGCAGGGAGCACTGCCCGCAATGTCGCCTGATTCTTTGATTGGAGCATTTAAACCCAAAGATCTTGCATCAGACAAAGAAACTTCAATTTGGGTTGCAGGTCTCTCAGGGCCTAATATTGTCATTGTCAATTGACCTCTAGGGCCAACAACGGTTACTTTTTCATTTGTAGCAAATTGTCCTGGCTGTGACAATTCTTTTTTGTTAGTCAGTTTAGCATCTGAGCCAAAAAGTGTTGCGAGGTCTTCTTTTGACACGTGCAAATGACGTGCAGAGGTTTCAACGATAAATTTCATTTATAACTCCATTCCTCCGGCCATTAGGTCGGCAATACATTTCTAGTATTTAATTATAATACAATGGAGTTTGAATTTCAATCGTTTTTATGATATACTTCAGGGTAACCGCATGAAGATACAATATTTACAAAAAATCCACAATGTAAATACTATGATTGCAAACAGGCCGCACTATGTAACAATTATCACGACTTGTTGTTTAGACCAAAACTTACCGTTAAGGCACTGTTAATCTTATCCATGGAGGTATCATCAAGCATACCCATTTTTTCCTTTAGGCGCTTTTTGTCTATTGTGCGAATTTGCTCAAGTAAGACGACAGAGTTTTTTTGTAATCCGCAGTTTTGTGCAGCAAGCTCTATATGTGTAGGCAATTTTGATTTCTCACGCTGACTTGTGATTGCCGCAGCGATCACAGTAGGGCTGTATTTATTGCCAACATCGTTTTGAACTATCAAGACAGGTCTAACACCACCTTGCTCGCTTCCTACTACAGGGCTTAAATCTGCATAGTAAATTTCTCCCCTTAGTATCGACATTATTTCTCACTCCTATATCTTTTGGTTTACGCTTATATTCTTGTATAAATTTTTTGTTTTTATACCATTTTCCTAAAAATTATTTCCCCGTAGTATATAATATTAGTAAGCCTATAAAAGTGATAATTTACAACAGTTTTAATTTAGAATAGAGGTTAGGTTTTTTATGGATTTTACTTGGAAATATGGCAAAAAAGAGATTGCCAACTGCTACTTTGTAAGAAAAAAAGTATTTATAGAAGAACAGGGTTTTGATGGAGAGGCAGAGTATGACTCTATTGATGAGAAAGCATACCATCTGCTAATTTGTGAGGATGAAAAGCCTATTGCCACGGCAAGGTTGTTCAATGAGGGTCAGGG
>JBAQWI010000313.1:0-2557 GCA_049298835.1 Oscillospiraceae bacterium | reverse complement strand
CTCACAGATACAAACCAAGCATATCACAACTTTATAACAAGTTTCACTAACCTATATGATAAAGCTTTCCCTAAGATAACAGTCAAAACAAAAACACATGCTAAAAAAAATTGGATGACCCCAGCGCTTTTAAAATCATGCCACATTAAGGAGAAATTGTATAAAAAATATTTAAATTCACCCACAATTGAAAATAAATTAAAGTATAATACATATAAAAATAAATTCACGCATATTAGGCGACTTACGGAAAAAAATTATTTTTGCAACAAATTGCTGCTATCGAAAAATAATCTAAAAGATACCTGGAAAGTTATAAGGGAGGCTCTGAATAAAAATACACCTTTTTCATCTATCCCGAAAACATTTAAATACAGCAACGTCATTTTAACATCAGATAATGACATAAGCGAGAAGTTTAATGAATTTTTTACTAATATAGGCCCTAACCTTGATGCCAAGATAGGCGCGTCACCATTGTGCTTTAATTCTTTCTTAAAAAATGAAATAAAAGATTCTCTTTATATTGCTCCTTCAACAAATGATGATATAATTTCTATAGTTAAGCAATTTAAAAATAAAACTAGTTTTGGTTGGGATGGAATACCAATGACTGTTATAAAAGAGACAATTAACTTAGTTGTTGACCCATTAAATCACATTTTTAATTTGTCTATTAATCAGGGTTGTTTCCCATCTGAAATGAAAATTGCAAAAGTCATCCCGATATATAAGTGTGAAGCGAGAGATGAGTTTGCCAATTACCGCCCCATATCACTTTTACCTACATTCTCAAAAATCTTGGAAAAATTAATTTTTAATAAATTAAACGATTTTTTAATTAAATACCATGTGCTTTATGATCAACAATATGGCTTTAGAAAAAATTATTCAACAGAATTGGCCCTTATAGATTTGTCTGACAAAATTGCTAAAGCAATTGATGATAAACGCCTTACGATTGGTATATTCATCGACTTATCTAAGGCGTTTGATAGCTTGAAACACGACATTTTATTAAAAAAGTTATCCCATTATGGAGTTAGGGGTATCGCTCAAGATTGGTTCAGAAGCTACCTAACAAACCGAGAACAGTTTGTGGTAGTTAATGGAGTTCGATCTTCCAAATCGAAAATAATTACTGGCGTTCCACAGGGTTCTATTCTAGGGCCACTCCTATTCTTATTGTACATTAATGATTTATGCAATGCCTCAGCTTTGTTGAAATTTATTCTATACGCAGATGACACAAACATTTTTTACAGTGGCAATGACATTAATGAAATGTGTAACATTGTAAATTCTGAATTAAAACTTGTAATAGAATGGTTTAAAGTTAATCGTTTATCTGTTAACTCCAAAAAAACAAATTTCATGATTTTTGGAACTCATGCTAAACTTAATAAATTGAAAAGTGATTGTACAATTGTTCTTGACGGTATTGCCATAAATAGGTCACGATCAGCGAAGTTTTTGGGGGTGGTTGTGGATGACCAATTGAATTGGAAAGAGCACATACACTATATTTCAGGTAAAATTGCCAAAAACATTGGGATCATTAAAAGATTTCAACATCGATTCGATCCACAAACTTTAATTAGTTTGTATAATACGCTGATTTTGCCCTATTTGAATTATTGCAATTTAATATGGGCTAATAATAAACCATCTCGTCTTAAACATTTAGAGGTTTTGCAAAAGAGAGTTATTCGCATAATTAATGGAAGCCATTATTGTGAACATGCATTGCCGTTATTTGGGAAAGTACATCAGCTAACACTTGCTGATTTAAATAAATTGTCAATTGCATCATTTATGTATCAATACCATGCTCATCAAATGCCACCTCAATTTGAAGGTTTTTTCTGTTTAAATTCTGATGTTCACACTCACCTCACTCGTCAACATAGTAAATTGCACATGAATTATGCTCGAACTGACATAATGAGACAGCAACTGAGAGTAACTGGTCCACCCATGTGGAACTCCATTGATCCTCACCTCATAAGCACGTCATTACACTTGCAGTCTTTCAAAAGGAAATTAAAAAAACAGTTTATCTCCAGTTATGTATAACACTAATTTTTCAATTTTTTCGTTTTTTTTTTCTATTCAGAGTTCTATATTTTTGTTTGTTTCTTTTTTTTTGTTTTTTTCTCTCTCTGGTCTTGATATAAAATATATTTCGATTTAATTTTTGAAACTGGGGCATTTCGCATACAAGCTTGCAAGCTTTCTGAAATGCTCCATTTTCTCCTAACCTATCAATATTATTATATAAACAATTTTTGTGTGTGTAATAATCAAATTTATTGAATTATTATTGTTTTAACATAGTAAGAAAGTTTCTGGAGAAATAAAAGATTTTTGATTTTTTTTTTTGATCTAAACGTATTTGATTGGATTTGCAGTTTTTGTTTATTTGCAGGAGTTGTTGTTGTTGGGGTTTCTTTTTCTTTTAATTTGAAGCAATTTACGGAGCTTTGTATCGTGAACTTTTAAAACCGTTGATGCCTCTCCACTTTGTTTCTTTTTTTCAATGTATACCTCTTCGAAG
>JBAQWI010000312.1:0-4079 GCA_049298835.1 Oscillospiraceae bacterium | reverse complement strand
AACCAAGTGACTCAAACAACCCCTTATGGACGTGACGTAACGCGTGCTGGTTTCCCTATCAGAGTGTGCGAAATGCTCTCTACTCTTGACGGTGTTGCCTATGCAGAGCGTGTTACTGTTGACAATGTGCCTAACGTTAGAAAAGCGAAAGCTGCTATTAAAAAGGCTTTTCAAACTCAAATTGACAAAAAAGGTTTTTCTATTGTTGAAGTACTTTCAACTTGTCCTACCAACTGGGGACTTGAGCCTGTTGAGTCACTTGACTGGTTGCGTGACAATATGATGCCTTACTATCCTTTAGGTTGCTACAAAGATGTAACAGAAAAGGGGGTTTTCTAAATGAATGTTAATATGCTAGTTGCTGGGTTTGGAGGTCAAGGCGTTTTGTTTGTTGGAAAAATCGTTGCATATACTGGAATGATTGAAGAAAAGCAGGTTAGCTGGCTGCCTTCCTATGGTCCAGAAATGCGTGGCGGTACTGCAAACTGTTCCGTTTGCATCGACGAAAAGCCGATCGGTTGCCCTATCGTTTTAGCTCCCGAAACTCTAATCGTTATGAATAGACCTTCTTATGACAAGTTTGTAAACGATGTTGTTGAGGGTGGACATATCATTCTTGACAGCACATTAATTGATGTTAACTGTGAAAGAACTGACATCTCTGTACATAAAATTCCTGCTACACAGCTTGCAAACGACAACGACTTGAGTGGTCTAGCCAATATTATTATACTAGGTCAAGTGTTGAAAGCGACTAACTTCACAAGCTTTGACATACTCAGCCAAGCAGTTTCCAAATGCGTTCCTGCTAAAAAGCAGCACCTACTTGAACCTAACATTAGGGCATTAAAATTAGGCTTTGAATATTAAGAACATACAAAAAATCTGTCACATTACTGTGACAGATTTTTGTTTGTTTTATGGTTTTACAGACTTTATATCTTAGAAATATCTCTTCAATAGACCAGCAAATCCACAACCGTGTCTTGCTTCGTCTTTACACATTTCATGAACTGTATCATGGATTGCGTCAAGTCCTAACTCTTTTGCACGAGTTGCAATTCTCTTTTTGCCTTCGCAAGCGCCATGCTCAGCAGCAGCTCTTAACTCAAGGTTTTTCTTAGTTGAGTTGGTTAAAACAGTACCTAGTAGCTCTGCAAATCTTGAAGCGTGGTCTGCCTCTTCAAATGCATATCTTTTGAAAGCTTCAGCGATTTCTGGATAGCCTTCACGATCAGCTTGTCTTGACATAGCAAGGTACATACCAACCTCTGTACATTCGCCCATAAATTTTTGCTCTAGTCCCTCTTTGATTTCAGCATCAACATCAGCAGCAACGCCAATTCTGTGCTCATCAGCATAAGCTGTAACACCCTCAACTTGCTCTGAAAATTTTGAAGCAGGCGCCTTACATTGTGGGCAATTAGCAGGTGCCTCTTCACCTTCGTGAACGTATCCGCAGATTGAACATATAAATTTTTTCATAGTAATAATCCTCCAATATTTAGTTAATTTTTATCTATACTAGTGTTTTATGTATGACTTTAGTATACTATAATGGTATACTAAAGTCAATAGGTCTACAAAATTATTTTGCAAATCATAATAAGTTTTGTTACAATAGAAATATCATTTGAAAGCAATCTATCAAACTATGCTGTAGGCTTGATGTTTTCATAAATAAAAGCGAGGTAAAATATAAAATGAACAATTTACTTGTTTCAATAAATGCTAAATTCATACACTCAAACCTAGCGATTAGATCTATCAAGGCATACACGGAAAAAAATCTTCCAATTACCGTTAACATTGCTGAGTTTACAATCAATCAACCACTTGACATTATCATGCGAGAAATTTATAAAACTAGCCCTGACGTTATCGGGTTTTCTTGCTATATCTGGAATTTCGAGTATGTAAAGCAACTTGTTCGTGAGTTGAAAAAGCTGTTACCAAACTGCATTATTATGCTCGGTGGTCCTGAGGTCAGCTACAATCCAGATGAAGTTATTGTTCAAACCGGGGCAGATATCGTCATGGTTTCAGAGGGCGAAAAAACCTTTTGTGACTTGATGGAAGCAATAACAAATTCAAAATCCTACTCTGGTGTACGAGGAATCGTCTACCAATCAGAGGGTAAAATCATCGTTAATGAGCCTGCCACTCTACTTAACCTAGATGAAATTCCATTTGTTTATGATGATGATTTTTCAAACTTTAAAAATAGAATTGTCTACTATGAGAGTAGTCGAGGCTGTCCATTTAAATGTCAATATTGTCTATCGAGTGGAAGCGGTGGGGTTCGGTTTTTACCACTAGAACGGGTTTGCTCAGACCTCTCTCACTTTCTAAATGGGAACGTTCGCCAAGTAAAATTTGTCGACCGCACATTCAACTGCGATAAAAAAAACTCCATGGCAATCTGGCATTATCTTAGTGAGCACGACAATGGCATCACGAATTTTCACTTTGAAATTGCCGCTGAACTTTTGGATGATGAGATGATTGAATACCTAAACACAGTTAGAAAAGGACTATTTCAGCTTGAAATTGGCGTACAATCTACCAACAAAGAAACCCTTACAGCGATAAAACGTATTACCTTACCCGACAAGCTAACCCCAATTATTAAGGGATTGCAACAAGGGGAAAATATTCACCTGCATCTTGATTTGATTGCAGGGTTACCATATGAAGACTATAATTGTTTCAAGAATTCTTTCAACTACGTTTATTCGCTTGCTCCAGACCAGCTACAATTGGGCTTTTTAAAGCTACTCAAAGGATCTGGGTTATTTGCCAACAAAGAACATTACGGGCTTAAATGCACTAATTTTGCCCCATACGAAGTCATTTCTACCGATTGGCTTTCTTACGGCGAGATTTTACGCCTAAAGATGGTCGAGGACATGGTTGAAACCTATTACAATTCAGGAAGATATTCTACGCTGATAAACTATCTCGTATCCCTTTTTCCACAGCCATTTGACCTTTTCGAGTCACTCGGTGACTACTATGATAAAAACAATCTACACCTTGCACCTCATTCAAAGGTTGAGTATTATGATATTCTATTTGCCTTTCTACAGCAGCTAAACCGTGGTGAAATAGAGCATTTCAAGTGGCTATGTCTGTACGACATCTATGCCCACGAAAAGGCAAAGAAGCTTCCTTCATGGCTTGATGTTAGTTCTGCTAGTGAGTACAAAAATAAGTTTTTTGATTTTGTAGAAAATCAAGAAAACAGGGCAAACTATTTTTCCCAATATGCCCAATTTGATGTAAAACAAATTCTACGTTTGATACATTTTGAAGTGTTTCCCTTCAATCCACAAAATGGCGATAACAAGCAAACTGCCCTATTATTCAGATATGTTGATAATGAAATAATCCAAATCAAACTATAAAAAAATGTCCACCCAAGGGTGGACATTTTTTTGAATTCTATTAAATACAATCTCAGTTCTTTTTACAATCTTCGAGATCAGCATAATCCTCTTTGTCACAACAGTCGTCTGCCGCCCAACCGTTACCGCAAATGTTTTTAATGTTAAATCCATTTTTCGCTGGGGACATCAAGTACCCTATAACAACCCCAGTCAGCACCATTGATAAACCAAACCAAAAATTGCGCTTCTTTTGTAATTTTTCATAATCCATTTCGCTTTCCTCCTTCTGTTAATTTATAGTAATTTCTGCTCGTTTATCACAAGCTCAAATTTTACACCTAGATATTCTGCCGCTTTTCTACACAAAAGCATACGTCCTAAGAAAATTTCAAAGTAATCCATAACAGGACAAATTGTTGTGTCTATCGTTAAGTCCAGCACAATCGAGGAGTTGTTTTCTCCAAAATAAATTTTGCTTTCATCTGTAGCATAGTTTACTCTATCATGAATATCAAAGGTTTTCAAGTCTTGATTGCGCACCCTCGTTCTGCGAACGTCAGTTTTGTCTGCAAGAATAAGCGCCGCCGCAATAGGATTGACTGCCGCCCCTGTGCTCTCATCGTGGTTTCCAATTGCACTGATTACAAGGGCAATTTCTTGAGGTTCCATGCCTAACTTGTCAAGCAATCG
>JBAQWI010000311.1:0-4285 GCA_049298835.1 Oscillospiraceae bacterium | reverse complement strand
CGTTGTTGGTATGGCTACTTGTGGTATTGCAGCAGGTGCAAGACCTGTCCTAAACGGTTTTACAGAAGAAATTGCAAAGAGAAGTCTTGACAACGTAACCGTAACTCAAACTGGTTGTATTGGTATTTGTCAATACGAGCCTGTTGTTGAAATTTATACACCAAACGGCGAGAAAACAACATATGTAAAAATGACTGCTGATAAAGTAGCTAAAATTGTAAACGACCATTTAGTGAATGGCAACGTTGTTATTGAGTATACTATTGGCGATCTTACAAAATAAGAGGGGGTAATTGGATGTATCGTTCACACATACTTGTCTGCGGTGGTACTGGCTGTACCTCATCAGGCAGCCAGCAAATTATAGATACACTAGAACAAGAAATTACAAAAAATGGACTTGATAAAGAAGTAAAAGTAATTAAAACGGGTTGTTTTGGTCTTTGCGCACTAGGACCAATTATGATTGTTTATCCAGAGGGTAGCTTCTACTCAATGGTAAAAACTGATGATATCCCTGAAATTGTTTCAGAACACCTATTAAAGGGCAGAATTGTAAAAAGATTACTTTATTCCGAGACAGTTACAGAAGACGCTGTAAAATCTTTGAATGACACTGATTTTTACAAAAAACAAATGAGAATTTCTCTTAAAAACTGTGGTGTTATAGACCCAGAAAATATTGATGAGTATATTGCTCTTGATGGATATGAAGCATTGGGTAAATGTCTAACAGAAATGACTCCAGAGAATGTTATTAGCATCATAAAAGACAGTGGACTTCGTGGCAGAGGCGGAGGCGGTTTCCCAACTGGTCTAAAATGGTCTTTTGCAGCAGCTAACGAATCTGATCAAAAATATGTTTGTTGTAATGCTGATGAAGGAGATCCAGGCGCATTTATGGATCGTTCTGTGCTTGAAGGTGATCCACACGTATTAATCGAGGCAATGGCTATTGCAGGTTATGCAATAGGTTCAAGTCAAGGTTATGTTTATGTTCGTGCTGAGTATCCAATTGCAGTAGCGCGTCTTCAAATTGCTATCAATCAAGCTCGTGAATATGGATTACTAGGCAAAAATATTTTTGGAACTGATTTTTCCTTTGACATGGAATTGCGTCTAGGCGCTGGTGCATTTGTTTGTGGTGAGGAAACTGCACTACTTACTTCTATTGAAGGAAAACGTGGAGAACCTAAACCTCGTCCTCCATTCCCAGCAGTAAAAGGCTTGTTTGGTAAACCAACAATTCTAAATAACGTTGAAACATATTCAAATATTCCCCAGATTATCCTAAAAGGTTCTGAGTGGTTTAGTTCAATTGGTACTGAAAAATCAAAGGGAACTAAAGTATTTGCACTTGGCGGAAAAATCCAAAACACGGGTCTTGTTGAGGTTCCAATGGGAACTACTCTTCGTGAAATCGTTGATGAAATCGGTGGCGGTATTCCAAATGGCAAAAAGTTTAAAGCGGCTCAAACTGGAGGACCCTCTGGCGGTTGTATCCCTGCTTCATTATTTGACACTGCAATTGATTATGATAATCTTATTGCAATTGGTTCTATGATGGGATCAGGCGGACTTATCGTTATGGATGAAGATACTTGTATGGTTGATATTGCAAAATTCTTCTTAGAGTTCACGGTTGATGAGTCTTGTGGAAAATGTACACCATGCCGCGTAGGTACAAAACGTATGTACGAGATGCTTTCAAAAATTTGTAAGGGTACCGCTACACTTGCAGATATTGATAAGCTTGAGGAATTATGTTATGAGATTAAAGCTGGCTCACTTTGTGGTTTAGGACAAACTGCCCCAAATCCAGTGCTATCGACTTTAAAATATTTCAGACATGAGTATGAAGCTCACGTAATTGACAAAAAATGTCCAGCTGGAGTATGTAAAGACCTTCTTACTTATGAGATTATTGATGAAAAATGTAAGGGTTGTACTCTATGTAGCCGCGTATGTCCTGTTGGCGCAATTACAGGAACAGTAAAAAACCCACATTCAATTGACAAGAGTAAATGTATTAAGTGCGGTGCTTGTATTGATAAGTGTCGTTTTGATGCAATTGTTAAGAAGTAGATAGGAGATTGCCAGAATGGGAAATGTAAATATTAAAATTAATGGTATGCCTATAGCCGTGCCAAAAGACTCAACAATTCTCGAAGCTGCACGAACTGCTGGAATTAGGATACCAACATTATGTTATTTAAAAGACATAAACGCAATCGGCGCATGTCGTATGTGCTTAGTTGAGATAAAGGGAGCAAGAAGCTTTGCAGCTTCTTGTGTTCAACCTGTAGGCGAGGGCATGGAGATTTCCACTAACTCACCTGCAATTATTCGCTCAAGAAAAAACACCCTAGAGCTTTTGCTTTCAACTCATAATAAAAAATGTCTATCCTGCACAAGAAGTGGTGATTGCGAATTGCAAGAGCTATGTACTGAGTATGGAATTGAAGATGATAACAAATATATGGGTGCAAATGAGACGTATAAAATTGATGACTCTGCTCCACATATGTATAGAGATAACAGCAAATGTATCCTTTGCCGTCGTTGTGTAGCTGCTTGTACAAAGGTACAAAGTGTTGGTGTTATCGGACCAAATGACCGTGGATTCAAATCACATATCAGTTGTGCATTTGAGGCTAATCTTGCTGATACATCTTGTGTATCTTGTGGACAATGTATCGCAGTATGTCCAACAGGTGCACTTTCCGAAAAAGATGATACACAAAGAGTGTTTGATGCTATCTCTGATCCAACAAAACACGTTGTTGTTCAAACTGCTCCTGCAGTAAGAGCTGCAATTGCTGAAGCATTTGGCAATCCAGTTGGAACAAATGGTAAAGGTCAAATGGTTGCTGCTATCAGACGTTTGGGCGTTGATAGAGTATTTGATACAAACTTCTCTGCTGATCTTACTATTATGGAAGAGGCAAATGAGTTTATTCAAAGAGTAACAACTGGAGGAACATTACCACTGATTACTTCATGTTCACCAGGATGGGTAAAGTTCTGTGAGCATTACTATGACGATTGTATCGACAATCTTTCAACTTGTAAGTCACCACAACAAATGTTTGGTGCAATTGCAAAATCTTACTATGCAGAAAAAATGGGCATTGACCCTAAAAATATCTTTGTAGTAAGTGTTATGCCTTGTACTGCTAAAAAGTTTGAAATGGGACGTGATAATCTAAACGTTGGAGGCATTGCTGATATCGATGTAGTTATTACAACAAGAGAACTTGCTAAGATGATTAAAAAATCTGGTTTAATGTTTAACGAGCTTCCAGAGGAAGAATTTGATACACCTCTAGGAACTGGTTCAGGTGCAGGCGTAATTTTTGGTGCAACTGGTGGCGTTATGGAAGCAGCTCTTAGAACTGCTGTTGAAACTCTTACTGACACTAAACTTGAGGGTGCTACACTTAATTTTACTGATGTTCGTGGAACAAAGGGCATTAAAGAAGCAACTTACCAAGTTGGAGATTTAGAAGTTAAGGTTGCTGTGGTGTCTGGTCTTTCAAATGCAAGAATAATTATGGATGACATTCGTGCAGGAAAGAGCCCATATCAATTTGTTGAAATTATGGCTTGTCCAGGTGGCTGTGTAAACGGTGGAGGACAAATCATTCAACCATCATCGATATCAAATAACATTGATATCAGAGCGCTTCGTGCAGGAGTCTTGTATGGCGAGGATTTAAATCTTCCTGTAAGAAAATCTCACGAAAACCCTGTTGTCAAAGAGTTATACGATACCTACCTAACAAAACCAGGAAGCCATAAATCTCATGAGTTGTTGCATACAACTTATGTAAAACGTGGTTTGTATAAATAATAAATTGATTAATACCCCTCACATATTGTGAGGGGGTATTTCTTTAATAAATCCTCCCTTTTCTTAATATTATTCAAATGTTTTCATTGACAAGTGGAATTACGTATGATACTATATTAATAATTTTAAAATCTTCTTAGTAGAGGATTACATAATTTATATTTAGGAGATAAACAGATGTTGAATTCATGCGTAAAATTTAATGCAATTATTAGCTTTATTCTAAGCCTCATTATATTTATGGGACTAAAACAGAATAAGGTTTACTTAAATTTTGCATAGATAAAAAGCGTGTTTAATTTTCTAATATGATATGAAAGTTAAGACCTTTACTGCAGAAGCAGTAAAGGTCTTAACTTTTTACTTATTTTAAGGAGGAATTATAATGAAAAAATCAGCCCAAAATCGACTAGTTCCAGTAATAGCATCCAT
>JBAQWI010000310.1:0-18599 GCA_049298835.1 Oscillospiraceae bacterium | reverse complement strand
TATTAAATCATCATAATTTAATGAATTAAGAGAAATAAAACTGTTTCTTTGCTTTTCATATATTTCTAAATAGCGCTTAACTGCGGGCGCTTCCGAAAGTAAGGTACCTACGCAACCAGGCATTGAGCATTTGCAAGGCTTTGCATTGATGTCAATTGTCTGATGACCCAGTTCTAATCCACAACCGTCGCGTGAAAATAACGTTTCTTGTAAAATGAGCGAAAAACCCACTCCGTTTTCGCAAAGTATATAGGCAACGTTCTTGTATTTTGGCATATCCGAAAAATGATATTCGCCCAATATAAGAGCATCCGTATCTTTAAAAATGTAAGTTTTAATGGGAAAGGGAGAAATCTGGTCAATAATCTCACCCACGTCTACATCTTCTATTCCAAGTGGCGCTGAATAGATAACTGTTCTTGTAGAAAATTGCATGATACCTGGCAAACTTACTGCAACGGCAATAACCCTTTGAAATAAGTCTGGGTAACTCTCATAAAATTCACTCACCACATGGGTTAATAGCTTGCTTAAACCCCATACTCCATAAACAGGCTGTAGTATTATTTCACTTTGTACTATTTTACATTTAAGATTAATAATTGCTGCTGTTGCGCCTTTGGGGGTAACCCTTATAGAAAGCACATAAGCAAGTTCTCCATTTAGTGCGTAAAGCATTGGTTTTCGTCCACCGCTTGACGTTCCCATTGACTTTTCTTGAACGAGGCCTTCCTTAACAAGCTCTGCAATTAAATTTGAAACAGTTGCGGAGCAGAGTTTGGTTCTGTCTGAAATATCGGATTTGCTTAAAACATCCCGATTTATAAATGAGTTTAATACATTCTCCTTGTTTATCGACTTCATTGTGTCTTTAGATGCTTTAATCAAACCTATCGCCCTCTTTCACTAACTTTACTTAATCTATCAGAGCCTCATTTATTATAGTGCCTGTTGCATTTTTCATAACAGGCAACCCCACAGCTCTGCAAAGGGTTGGAACTAAATCAATTGTTTTTATTCCTTTTGAAAGAGAATATCCTTTTTTGATAGATGTTCCTTTCATAACTGCAAATACTTTTCTACACTTACTGTGCAAACTATCATGCGATGCACAAAGAATTGGAACTGCTTCATGCTGAGATGAAAAAAACATTCCTTCCTTTGGTGAAACCAGTAAATCTGCATATTTTAAATTTACTCCCTCTGCAACGAGGTCGTTTTTCGTCATCACTTTATCAACAAACGAAAGTTGAGAAATTTGCTCTTTTATTCTATCTAAATCAATTGAACTATCTTTAAAATAGACTTGACACTGTATGCTGTGTGATGTAAGCAAAACCTGCCAGTCAGCAGGGCAATGACTGCCCTCTTCACATATTTTGATGTCAGTAAATCCAATCTGCTTAAAAGCCACAACAAGTTCTTTTGTTTTACTCTGACCCTTATATGAAATCATACCATGGTCGGTAGTTAACAGAATTGACGTTGTGTCATACAATCCTTGGTTTTGAAGAATCGTTATCATTTGGTAAAGCCTTTTATCTATCTCCATAAGACGGCGCTGAACCTTTGCTACCCGTTCCTTTTCTGTCATTGAAAAGTGAGGCAAAGGGTTATGTCCTATCGTGTCTAAATCGTCAATGTAAAGAAAAATCGCCTGTGGTAATGATTTAAAGACATATTCTTTTTTGTCCATTTTAATGCAATTTGTTTGGAGTAAGCTATCCAGTACATCAAATCTATCTTTATAGTCCCCACCGGGCTGAAGATAAAGATAATCCTTATCCTCTTTAGAACAGCCTTTTTCTTCTAGTGCAAACTGTTGTATAGAAACGAAGGGGATTTCCATCTCTTTAAGCCGCTCGCCTATTGTTTGCGCTTTATTTAGTCGCTTGCACAAAACAAGGCAGTTGTTTTCTCTATCAAGATATTGATAGCAGTTGCCTGTTATATCTGAATAGGCACCGCTTACCAATGAGCTTTGCATTGGATAAGTAATAGATGGTATACCCGTTGAAACATCCTCAAAGAAAGTTCCGTCCTCCATAAGTTTGCTAATTGCAGGCAATTTTTCTTTTTTACTGTCAATTAAGTCAAAATAATATTTTGCAAACCCATCCAAATTTATATATAAAAGTCTATTTTCCATTTCACACCATTTCCTCTTAGCTAAAAAAAGTACATCTAAATAATAGTATTGAATTCATTATAAGTCAACATTATTTGTGCAATATTTATATTTTTATCCGTTATAACACAATTTTAAACACATATTTGTACAAAACCCACATTACAAAGCGCATACTTTTGATAGTAATTAAAATAATTAAAATAAGTGGGTTAAAATATTCTTTTAGTAAGTTTTCTTTACAAAATGTTCTTTAAACCTTACCAGTTAGTGTAGGGATTAAAAAGGTGGTTAGCAAGAAAAATTGTCAACCACCTTTTTGTAAGTATTACTTTATATATAATTTTTTCTTGCTAAGCAAAAGGATAGCCACTCCAATTATGCCCATTAAAATTATTGGCACGATAGGCGTATTATCACTAGTCTTAGGCATTGTGGTAGGCTTTGTATTAGGTGTTTTAGGATTACCAACAGCTGTCGAAATTACTTTACTTGACACAATATAGTCGGAACAATGATTGATAGAAAATGTTGCAATACCATTTGCATCGACAACTGCATCACTCACATATTCAAGCCGTAGCATGGCAGAATTAAAGTAGTAAAGCTTAACAGTTTCACTTTTAAAACTGGTTTGTATTTTCATTGTTGCTTTGCCCGGCAGTTCCCCATGGTAGCTGAAATATACATTTTCTATAACTGCACTACCTGTGAGTGCTTTGATAGCAGTCTTATTGGGAGAGGTTCTGCTAATTTGCGTATTAAATGTAGTACCGTTAATTTTTGCAGGATTAATATCTTTTCCTTTAAATGCCCATGAATAACCGTCACCCTTTAGCTCAAGAGTTGTATTCGGATTTTTGGCTAACTCTTTGAAACCCTCAATAGACATTATTGGCTTACCGGAAATGTCTATTGTTGCAACGTTATTTTTTGCGTTGCTAATGGAATTACTAATGGCACTACTATCAATACTATCTTGTACTGTTGGAGGACTATATGAACCTCCGCCACTATTATTGTTATTGGTTGTAGTATTCTTTGTTCCATAAAAATTAATTTCATTAAACATAATATCTTCACTATTTTGCAGGTCAATTGGAGCTAGTGTAACAGTATCGCCCTCGTTAAGTGAAATGTTAATAATCTTAGTCATCTTTTTATTTCGGCTGTTTGTTTCTGGGAAAAATACATCTCTCACTTTTTTTCCGTTTACATTAAGCTGCATTTTACCAATATTAAGGCTACTATAAACTATTTCAAGTCTATTGGTTTCAGGTACAGCAGTCACACAATCACCTTTGCTGCATACTTTTGTTGTCTTATATTCGACTGGGTTTAATATCCCATCAAACGCCGTATACAACACTTTACCTGTGGAATCAAGCGGAGCATTAATACCCATTAGTACAGACATAGTTGCGGCAAAATCCGTGTTATAGATTTCTTGATTAATGGTTACTCCCTTTTTAATGTTTTTGCCCCACATTAATGCACTAATTTTTCTTGCGGTATCATTATAACTGTCGTGCTGTCCTCTTGCTATACGAACACTTTCGTAATCTCCTGTTTTAAAGTTATATGGTGGTTTTGGCGAAACCAATAGATCTGCAAAGCCTTCTCTTACGCCTCCAGCTTGAATTTGCGCTGGTGTTAAGACAACATCAACATATACTTCATTTTTGATTGCCTGCATAATTATCTCGTTCTTTTGGGCTATAACTGTAGGGTCAAACTCGCCTACATAAGATAGCTGTGCTTGCAGTCCAACCGAGATAATAGCAATATCAGTGCCAGTAGCAGGACTTGATCCAGCTGACAACACTTCACATTTATATCCATCGCCCAATGCTTCGATAACTGCCATCATGTCATCAAGACTTGAGGTGTAAGTGTCGCCACCTATCTCCTGCTGTCCGAAACTTGCCATACCGTGGTCAGCGGTCAAAACAAACGACATTGTATCATAAATTCCTGCATCCTTGCAAGCCCCAATAAATTCTCCTAACTTTGCATCCATTTCTTCAATTCTTTTTAAAACATTTTCCATACGTCCTTTTTCAGTATCTGCTATAGAATATCCATAATGAGCACTTTCATTGTGTCCCAGTGAATCCAAATCGTCCATATATAATGCGATAAATCTAGGCACTTGATCAAGCGTAAATGAGCCTGCCTTAAGTTCTTTTACCATTTTTATTGCGGCATCAAACCTTGTAGCTGCGCCATTGGTACTGCCGGCATCAAAATATAGTGCACGTTGGTCAGATGATGTTGTACCTTTATCCTCCAAAGCAAACTGATTGATTGAAATAACATCTAAACCTTGACGTACAGCTGATTGTGCAATTGTTTCGGCTTCATCCTTACGTGCAGGGTCTTCTTGAATTGCAACGCCCTGTTCTTTATTGAAATAACGATAATGGTTGTCTGTAAAAAGTGGAGGTGTTCCACTTACAATTGCCTGTTGAGTTGGGTTGGTAATTGAAGGAATATGTGTGTTTGCATTATTAAAAAATACTCCCTCATTTTCTATAATATTTTTAATTGTAGGAATATTTCTTCCGAGTTTAATAGCTTCGTCAATATAATATCTAGCAAAGCCATCCCAGTTGATATACACCACTCTGTTTCCGTCGGGTGCATCTGCTATTTTCACATAATTTACTATGCGATCTTCGGTTACAGTTCCATAACTGTTCTCTGCTGTTACAGTAATTTTGTTTTCGCCCTCTGTCAATGCGACTGTTGCTGTAAAATTGACCCCATTAAGAGTAACTGGGTTATTGTTTACTTTTACTATACAGGGATAATCTACAATTCCCACTACCTCAATTTGAGGTGCATATACCTTTTTGTTGTTTTCGGGTGAGGCTACTGTCAACACAGGCTGTTTCTGAATAGCTTGATATGTCCATGCAGTTCCCTCGTTATTAGTAGGAACATTTGCGCCCAAAATCGAGCAGATTGTTGGTACAATATCAAGGATTGTTGGAGTTGCATTTTCAATGGAACTACGTTTAGGTGCACCTGCTCCAGCTATAGCACAGAAAACGTTTTTGTTGTGCATATCATCAACTCTGAATACATTTGTGCCTGCCGCACAAAAGCTTTTTGCTTGTACTGGACAAATGATGTAGTCAGCAAAGATGTCTGGTGCACCCACCTCAGCTGGAGTTACAACTCTTTCAACTGCATCTCCTACAGGAGTTCCATCTGTATTCAGATAGTTGAGCACAGCTTGTTTGTCCTCTTGGGTTGCAGTTGGCATAAAGTAAAGTTGTGCATAAGTAAGGTAATATTGTTTTTGAATTGAAGCCTTACCAGTAAATTTTTCTTCTAACACTTGAACGCCTGTTGCGGCGGTTATTTCTGTTGCCATAGACGTAGTTGAAACCTTACCAGCGTTAGGGGTTGCATTCGCTAAAGAATTAACTACAATTGTGGTATTATCTGCAATTCCAGCTGTGGTTACAGCGGCTTGAATTCTTCCAATTTGTGTGTCAATAAGTTCAAGAGATGTGATTAAATCAACATCTGTAGGGACGCTACTCCAGCCTTTCACAGTAATATCATTTGAATAAACTGACATAAACTGTGGAATATTACCGGAGTTAAGGCTAGCAATGATATCATCTGCAACCGTTTTAATGGAGCAAAGGGTATCGCCTAAACCATGTTCCTTAAATACATAGTTAGGGTCATCTGTTGGAAACCCGTTAAACAAGGAAACAGCTTTATTTCCAACTCTCCAGCCTGCTGCCATAACGCCATTTACAGCGTTATCGGTATGAAATTTGTTAAAGATAGTTTCTGCTTGCATCTTAAAATCTGATGTTTTAACAGCAACCCCGTCATAGTATTCTACAAGACATTCATTTGTCCCTGCAGAGGCACCTGTCATTCCTGCTGTCAAAGAAGCTGCATAGGAGGGCACTGTGGTTTCTACGTTTCTAAAACGTGATCCCCCAAGTATAATTGAATCGAGATTGGGTGTTTTTGCTCCTTTTGCTTTTAGCTGGTCAAACATATTATCTGATAATCCATCTGTTACTACCTGAATCACATAATCCTTGTCCAGTGGGGGTGTTTGTGCAGATACACTGACACATACGGATTGTAATAGTATGCAACATACTATTAGCGTTGATAAAATTTTGTTTCTCATAATTTTCCTCCTCTATTTTTCTCTACCTAAAAATTAGTTCTCCACTTTTTGTTGTCACAAAACTAATTTACAAATATAATTGAGATTGCATATAAATTTCATTTTGCACACATGGGTTTTAGTGAAAAACTTCGTTCAGCACACAAAAAATGTCAAAGTGCCTTGTGGGCTTTGAAGTGTGAACTCACTTCAACTAAATAATATGGTCGAGTTAGAGTAAAGTCAATTGATTTTGGTATGATATTTACATATTCTCTATATATGACACATTGCTATAATGCGACTTATACAAAACAGCGATAATTTTGATAGACTTTTTTTAATTAGTAAAACAATTAGAAAAAGTCTATATAAACAAAATTCGTCAAATAAAGTGTGACAATCTGACAATTACAATATAAACGTACTGATTATCTAAATAAAGTTCTTTCGTTTGAGTGTGGTATAGAACTAAAAAACCATCTTGCCATATCCTAGACTATAGTATTTTGAATGCAACAGGTTACAACGAGGATAAGCTTGCTTTTACAGGCAATAGGCTTTATACTAATATTGAAATTAAGAAAGCATTGAAATAAAATGCCTAACGAAAGAGGAAACGGATGAAAAGCTCACAATTAATCAATCTTTTAGAGAATTCTCCAATGGTTGCTGCTGTCAAAAGTGATGAGGGTCTACAAAGTTGCCTGCAAAGTGAAGTACAGGTAGTGTTTGTGCTCTATGGACGCATCAATACCATTGGGAGTATCGTTGCCAAAATAAAAGATGCCAAAAAAATTGGTTTTGTACATATCGACTTAATTGATGGGTTGGCAGCAAGAGAAGCGGCTATTGACTTTATACTCAATTTCACTTTAGCAGATGGCATTATTTCTACAAAGCCCGCCCTAATTCGTTATGCAAAACAACAAGGGCTGCTTACCGTTCAGCGGTTCTTTATTTTAGATTCTATCGCACTTGCAAATGTGCAAAAACAACTTGCACATGATTATGCCGATTTAATTGAAGTATTGCCTGGTGTGATGCCAAAGATTATTCGTATGATTGCAATCGACTCGCTAAAACCAATTATTGCAGGGGGATTAATTCAAGACAAAGAGGATGTTGTAAACGCTTTGGGTGCTGGGGCGTTGGCTGTTTCCTCCACCAATCCCAAAATATGGTTTTTATAAAATACACAGAAATTTATAGATAAAAAAGGAGTTGCATTTTATTGCAACTCCTTTTTCTTCGCCCATTTTTCTATAGAATCTCGTCCGAACCAAACATTCTAGCACAAGCAACTGCCTTTTTCCAACCCTTTAACAGGCTGATACGTCTATTCTCGTCCATCTGTGGGGAATATACTTTATCAATACTCCAATGGTCTTTGACTTCATCTAAGTCTTTCCAAAAACCAACAGCAAGCCCTGCAAGATAAGCAGCACCAAGTGCCGTTGTTTCTCGTACAATTGGACGTCTTAGGGTTTTCATGGTAATATCTGATTGAAATTGCATAATAATATCGCTGATACTCGCCCCACCATCAACCTTGATTTCATTGATTAGTAGTCCAGTATCCGCCATCATGGCATCAATGACATCTTTGGATTGATAGGCTATTGAATCCAATGCGGCACGAATGATGTGATTTCTTCCAGTACCCCTAGTGAGTCCAAAAATCGAGCCACGGGCATACATATCCCAATGAGGTGCACCAAGTCCAGTGAATGCGGGCACAAAATAAACCCCTTGGGAATCCTTGACTTTGTCACCAAAATAATCAGCATCAGGTGCTGAAGCAAAAAATCTCATCTCATCACGCAACCATTGTAAGACAGCACCACCAACAAAAACGCTACCCTCTAGTGCGTAGGTCACCTTGCCGTCCAAACCATAGGCAATTGTCGTAATCAACCCATTTTTACTTTGGATTGGTTCGTCACCAGTGTTCATTAAAATGAAATTTCCTGTGCCATATGTATTTTTCACATCGCCTTTTTCAAAGCAAGTTTGCCCAAACAATGCTGCTTGTTGGTCGCCCGCAATTCCACAGATTGGCACATCTGTGCCACTGATGTTTGTTGTTCCATAGATTTCAGAACTGTTGCAAACACGAGGAAGCATTGACTTTGGAATTCCAAACACACTCAAGATGTGGTCATCCCATTCAAGGGTTTTGATGTTAAACAACATTGTTCGTGAGGCATTTGTATAATCAGTTACATAGGATTTTCCATTTGTAAGTTTCCAAATAAGCCAAGTATCTACCGTTCCAAACAACAATTTTCCCTGTTCTGCTTTTTTTCTTGCTCCCTCAACATTGTCTAAAATCCACTTTATTTTAGTTGCAGAAAAATATGCATCTATTAACAGACCTGTGTTCTGTTTAATATAGGAAACAAAATCTGCATCCTTTTTGAGTTCCTCGCAGATATCTGCTGTTCTTCGGCATTGCCACACGATTGCATTGCAAACAGGCAACCCAGTATCTTTATCCCACACCAATGTCGTTTCACGCTGATTGGTAATGCCGATACCAGCCACCTCTTGTGGGTCGACCGACATCTTAGTCAATGCCTCAATCATAACACTATATTGTGTTACATAGATATCGGTCGGATTGTGTTCCACCCAACCTGCTTTGGGATAAATTTGTAAAAACTCCTTTTGTGCGACAGATAGGATATTCTGATCCTTGTCAAACACAATACACCTAGAACTTGTAGTTCCTTGATCAAGGGCTACGATATATTTTTTGTCCATATAGCTACATCAGCCTTTCGTTATAAAATGCCAAGATAATTAAAAAAGAGCAATGTGGCAAAGCCGTAGCCTTGCTGCATCACTCAACTCTCCGCAACGTTTCTATATTAACTTTATGCTAACATAAAACGCCATCTGTGTCAATTAAAAATTCGGTTTATTTGGGATTATTTTGAAAATCTCTTGAAAGTAATCCTCCATCGTGGTATGCTGAATATACTGTAATACTATTATATTTGCTTAGAGTTTGAGAGCAAGCAAAAATTTGTCCGCATTTAGTGGGCTTATCTTTGCTTGCCCTTTTTGCATACAAAAGAAAGATTGGAGGCATTCCCTATGGTATCTGTTTTAATAATTGGTGGTGGAATTTGTGGTTGCTCACTTTTATATGAACTCAGCCGTTATCAAATAAGTACACTGCTACTAGAAAAAGAAAATGACATTTGTGTTGGAACAACCAAAGCAAACAGCGCAATTATCCACGCAGGATATGACCCACTGCCTCATACAAAAATGGCAAAATACAATGTAGAGGGCAACGCAATGATTAAAAAACTCTGTAAAAAGTTGGACGTACCTTGCAAAGAGGTTGGTTCACTGGTAATCGCATTAAACGAAGTGCAGAAAGAAAAATTAAATATTCTCTATGAACAAGGAATAAAAAACGGTGTTCCTGATATGAAACTGCTTTCAGGAAAAGAAGTGTTAAAGCTTGAGCCAAACTTAAACCCTGATGTAACCGCCGCACTATTTGCACCCTCTGCCGCCATTATTAGCCCTTGGAATTTGGGGATTGCGTTGGCTGAAACTGCTGTCAAAAATGGCGCACAGGTTGAGTTAAACACCAAAGTGCTATCAATAAAAAAATTAGATAACCATTTTATAGTGCAAACAAACAAAGGCACGATCGAGGCTCAATTTGTAGTCAATGCGGCAGGTATTTTTGCTGATGAAGTGAACGATATGGCGGACGGGCATCAGTTTACGATAACACCAAGCAAGGGTGAATACTATCTACTTGACAAAAATCAAGGAGGGTTGGTTTCTCATATCATCTTCCAATGCCCAGATCATAACGGAAAAGGTGTGCTCATTGCACCAACGGTTGACGGTAACTTAATTGTTGGTCCAAACGCTGTACCATCCAAAAAAGATGATGTCAGCACTACCACATTAGGACTTGAGTTTGTAAAAAGATTGGCTGTAAAATCAGTTCCATCGATAAATTTTAGAGAGTCAATTCGTAACTTTTCTGGGTTGCGTGCGCTAACTGGCGAGGAAGATTTTATCGTTGGTGAATCAAAAACGCAAGCAGGTTTTTTCAACATTGCAGGAATGAAGTCACCGGGACTTTCCTCTGCACCTGCTATCTCCCGTGATATTGTGAGGATGTTGCAAAGAGCAGGGCTCTCACTTAACGAGAAACGAAACTTCATTGATACACGCCACGTATTGCGATTTAAAGAACTTTCTGACGAAGATCGTGCGTCTGCAATCAAGCAAAACCCATTGTATGGAACGATTGTTTGCCGTTGCGAAACGATTACCGAAGGTGAAATCGTGGACGCTTTGCATCGCGAGATTGTCCCTTCCTCAATAGACGGGATTAAGCGTCGCTGTGGTGCGGGTATGGGTCGCTGTCAAGGTGGTTTTTGCTCTGCTCGTGTGCAACAAATTATCGCACGAGAGTTACACATTCCACTTGCAGATGTTCCGCTTGATCGCTTGGGGATGAACATTATCACTGGTGTTACAAAGGGAGGTGAGCTCAATGTTTGATGTAATTGTTGTAGGAGGAGGACCTGCAGGACTTGCCGCCGCATTAGAGGCAAACAAAAATGGGGTAAAAAAAGTCCTCATCTTAGAGCGCAACCATGAACTTGGTGGAATACTCAACCAATGTATTCACAATGGTTTTGGCTTGCACTATTTCAAAGAAGAGCTAACTGGCCCTGAATATGCTGACCGCTTTATCAAACAACTGAGCAGTACTGGAATTGAGGTTATGCTCGATACAATGGTTTTGGACATTTCAAAGGACAAAACCCTGCACGCAATGAACAAAACCAATGGATACATGACACTTTGTGCAAAAGCAATCGTGCTAACTATGGGTTGTCGTGAGCGTACCCGTGGTGCAATTGGGGTTCCTGGCACTCGCCCTGCCGGTGTATTTACAGCAGGTACAGCACAGCTGTATGTTAACGTTGAGGGGTATATGGTGGGCAAACGTGTGCTCATTTTGGGCAGTGGTGATATTGGACTTATCATGGCACGTCGCATGGTTCTTGAGGGTGCAAAAGTGCTTGGTGTGATTGAGCTTATGCCATATTCCAATGGGTTAAACCGCAATATTGTGCAATGTCTTGAGGACTACAATATCCCACTTTATCTCTCACATACAATCACCGAAATTCGTGGCGACAAGCGTGTTGAACAGGTTGTTGTTTCAAAGGTAGATGAAAACCGTAAGCCGATTTCTGGCTCAGAGATACTATTTGATTGCGACACCGTCCTGCTTTCTGTGGGACTCATTCCCGAAAACGAGCTTTCTCGTCAAGCAGGACTAGAGATTGATCGTCGCACAAACGGGCTTATCGTCTATGAGAACATGGAAACTAGTGTCGCTGGTATCTTTGCGAGTGGCAATGTGGTTCACGTGCATGATTTGGTTGACTTTGTCACTGCCGAAAGTCAACGTGCAGGCAAATCTGCCGCAGAGTTTGCTTTACACGGCGAAGTTTTGGCTGACAGCATTGAGGTGGTAAATGGAAACGCCGTTACCTATACCGTTCCACAACGAATACGCTTTAAAAACGTCGAGAAATTTGTCGAGCTGTTCTTCCGTGTAAACTTTGTTTATAAGGATGTCGAAATTAGAATATCCTCTGGAGATGAAGTGTTGGCTTGCTTTCAACGTGAGCATATGGCCCCAGGAGAAATGGAAAAAGTCATTTTCCCAAAGGCAATGTTTCCAAAAGTAAAAGACGGCAAAATCACAATCTCTATTTCAAAAGTAGGTGAAGAAAATGACTGAATTAATCTGCATTGTCTGCCCTAAGGGGTGTCATCTCAAAGTGGACGAGGAAAATGGTTACGCAGTGACAGGTCATTCCTGCCAAAAAGGTGAAGTATATGGTCAAAAGGAACTTACCAATCCAACCAGAGTTCTTACCTCTACGGTTCGTATAAACGGTGCCCTACATTTACGTCTGCCCGTCAAAACCAATCGGGATATTCCAAAGGGTGAAATCACAAATGCTATGAAACTGTTAAATGATGTCACAATGCAAGCCCCTGTGAAAATTGGTGATGTAGTCTTAGAAAACGCCTTAGGTTTAGGGGTGGATTTTGTGGCGACAAAAACGATGGATAAGGAGTAAATCAATTCCATACATTAATTATTTTGTAATAAATTTACAGTAAAATGTTGACTTTATTGCATATGATACGTATACTAACAGTATCATATTATAGATTGGATGATGTTATGGAAAACAGACTTAATTTAACCAAAAACAAAAAAATATTATTAGTCTGCATTACTGTGATTTTATGTCTTGCTTTGGGACTTGGCATTTTTATTAAATTCATACGTCCCAATATTGTTTTTGAAAAAAATTTGAAAGCTGTTGCAAACTATGTCTTTGTCATGCCCGACAAGTATCTTGAGAATATTGAGGGAGCAACGGAAAAACCCTTGGATGATGCAAATCCTCCCGATATCACCACAGGGATAGATGAAAATCTGCAAAAGTACTTTACAGAAAAGGGATATGAGTCTTTTAAAATGAAGTGGTATACCTTTTGCGGTTTCTTAGTTGATACGGACTATAAATTGAAAGTCACTAACTTTGAGGTGGTTAAGGATAAAGTGAATCATCAATCTGACTTTACGGTTACTACCTCTTTGGGAAAACCCAATTCAGAAACGACCGAGCTTATCTTCATCGGCAAAGCGAGAAGTGATAAAAACGGAAAGATTGAATATTGGGATTTATTTGCTGGAACAAGTGACCTATTTGAAATTTCCCAAAAATTCAAGAAACAAAGCTAACATGTCAAATAACAAAAAGCAGGTCTTACGACCTGCTTTTTGCTTTATTGTTAACTCCCTAATGAATAATCCTTAAAGCCGATATTTAAATCTACATCACCTTTGATACCATCCACTTTCCCTTTTCCAGTATACTGCCACATTTGAAGGTCATATGGGAAAAATGGGGTATTAAAATATTGAGCAAACCACTTGTCATATTCTGTTAAGCGTGACATATCAAGTTTGGCAACAAACCACTTTATGTTTGCATAAATCATAGGCTTATAGCCTGCACTTTTAATTTTTTCGCAAAAAGCAAGGGTGATATCAGTACGCTGTGAACTGGTTAAGGAGTTCGTGCGAACATCATCTCCTAGCATTTCTTCAGCATCATAAACCACTGGATAAGTGATATCGTACTTTTTTATGTACTCTAGCACCATGTCCGCCTCTTCAATGGCTTCCTCTACGGTAACTGCCTGTGAAAAGAAGTAAACACCTACTTTTAATCCAGCGTCTAGTGCCCCTTTGATATTTTTCTCATAATACTCATCAAGCAATAACTTTCCAGTTTCATATCCACGATATCCTAGACGTATCATGGCATACTCGACATTGTCAGCTTTCACTTTTTCCCATTTAATATCACCTTGATGTTTGGAAACGTCAATACCCTTAATTCCTTTTGAAACACCATCTTCTTGATATTGCATCTCACCATCCACACGCACTAGGTTAGTAAAGTCGTATGAATTTTTAGGCAAATTTTTGTCAATTGGTGAATAAACAATTCCCTCGGCGTCTTTATAAACTATGACATCGTCAAAAAAGCGCTGCAAAAAATCTGCGCCTACGTTATACTGCGCAGCATACTCTTTGAGTGTTTCCATCGCGACAACTTCTTCCTTTGGCAACTCCTCTGCCAGCTCCTCATTTATTTGTGTATTAACAGGAAGAATGACGCTGTTTTTGTACCTCACAAAAGATACAAGTGTCACTATCAATGCAGTGGAAAGTAACACGCATATAGCGGTGAGCATAACAATTGCACCACGCCCCTTTTTTTGTTGTTTCATCCCTTTATTTCCTTCCCTTATCCATTTTATTTAGTAGGTTTATTTTCATATACTATATTGTCTAAACTCTATTATACGTTAGATTGGTATATTTTTCAACAAAAAAGTAACTCGTCAAAAATGACAAGTTACTTTTAGTTTTAATGTTTGTATTGGGTAATATCTGTCCCTTTTATAAGGCAAGCATCTTTGCTATCAAACCAATCAATCCTCGACGCAGATACCCTCATCCAGACACCATGTTTTTCGAAGTGAACTTCGCTATAATTGTCTTGATTACCTTGCTGTGAAACGCTTTTCATTGGACAAGTTTCACAAGGACTTTCTCTATTTAAAATAGCCTTGTAACAATAATCACCGACTTTTGCATTTGGAGCAATCTCACCTACCGACCCACTAAAAAACAATAATTTATGCTGTTCTTTGTCGACTATATATGCATAGTCGCTCAGTGCATTTGTAAGAGAGTTTATTATATTCTTACTCTTCTCATTATCTGCAATCATGCTCATTTGAGAAATGAACATACCCAAGACATTTGCCACATTTCTGAGGTCTGTTATCTCTTCTTTGGTTAAATTTCTTGTAAAATCACATTGATCGAACCCTACAAATCCACTATATACACCGTTTTTGATAATTGCAAATTGTAAAATCATTTTAATTTTTTCACGACTAAGCAACTCTTGCAACTCTGGTGGTGCCTTACTCAAATTATATAGAAAGTACATTCCATTCTCGCTAAAGTTTTTCATATGATTAATAGGCAATGTGTGCATAACACGTTGCAACTCTTCCATACGTGGAGTACTTTCTGAGGCATACCATTCAAATGTATTTTCCGTAAACAATCCATTGGCTGATTGCTCAACAATATAAGACCTGCTTATGTTGTACTGTTGTCCAATCAGTCCTAATACAGCATTAATTGCTGTTGCTTTATCTGAGGACTCATACAATATACGAAAAACATATTCGCTTATGTTTTTTTCAAAAGACTTACTTTCAACAAAGTCTAACTCGTGAATTTTTTCTACATCGCAAACTTTTGGATCCATACCCGCAACATAAAGGCAGAACTGATTTTTACCACGATCTTTGGCTTGATATAAAGCTGCATCAGAGCAACTGTATAGCTCGCAATATGTGTTTCCGTCAGTGCCAAATATTGCGATACCTATACTTACAGAAATATAATATTCGTTTCCGTTCTTAGTATAAGTTTCCCTAACCACACTACATATCTCGTTTGCCTTAGACAACGCAGACTTGTTGCTTGGAATATTTTTCATAAGAACAATAAATTCATCTCCGCCTATGCGACCTAAAATATCAACATCACGAAATAAATCTCTCATTTTTTGCGTTATTCTTGACAAAATCACATCACCAAAAACGTGTCCAAAGGTATCGTTAATGCACTTAAAATGGTCGATATCAAAAATAAAAAATGCGTGTTTCCCAGTTTTCCCCTCTTCACTCAAAAGATAATGATTAACAAGTTTTTCTACTGTCGTTTTATTATAAAATCCAGTCAAACCATCATGTTCTGCCTTATAAAGTATATCTAATTGTTTTATTTTTTTCTCGTTAATATCTTGAAGATAAACAAAAGCTTTAATGTCATTGCAAATAGGATCCAAAAAAAGATGTGCATCACAAGACATCCATATGTACTCACCATCCTCATCAAGTCTGCGATATTCAAAGCAAATTCTACTCTCACCTTTTGCATATCCGTGCAAAGTATTTTCCCTTGTTATCGTTTCTTTGACCATATATTTATCATCAGGATGGACTACCTTTTCTATGACAGTATTAATCATCTCTGTGTAATGATTTGTAGGTACAATATCGAATAATTTATTCCAATATTCATTTCCACGAATAATTAAGTCCTTGGTAACATTTACTTCATACACAATTACAGAATTTGAAAGCATAGCCTTGTAAAAACGCTTTTCTTCTAGTGATTTAATTTCTTTATCTTTTTGATCATTGATTACTTTAACATATAAGCGTGTTTTTATATCATTGGTAATATCATCACAAATGATATTCATGGTACTTTCAACCCACACATAAAGATTATCTGCATCTTTTCTACGATATTGCGCTGTAATCTGAGTTTGCCCATTACAAAAAGCAGAAGTGATTATATCTTTGTCATAAAACTTCCGAAATACTTCCTCAAAGTCAGGATGAACGAGATTGCTACACATATAGTCAACCATTTCAGAGACTCTGTAAAAGTTAGGGATTTCGAGCAACTTAGCCCAAGTGTCATTTGTATTTACAACAATATTTTGAGTAATATTTAACTCAGTTGCATATAGCCTATCTGCGGTCATAGCCCTGCGATATTTCTTTTCGCTTTGTAACATTTTTTTCTCATTAATATTTCTAATTACACCAATAGCACGAATATGATTTTCATCTTCATCAAGCACATTTGTTAATGAAACCTCGAATAAAACTTCTTTTCCAGAATCAACAATGCCAGTAATACGACAACTTACAAAGGTGACACCTTTGTCAATCTTTTCAAATATTTCTCTGAAGTTTTGAATGCTATTCGGATGGATAATCCCGCTCTTTATAATTTCTTCGATGTGTCCATCTATTGGGCATTTTACTTTAAATTTCCTCAGTGCTGCTGCAGTACAAGAAACCTCTTTTGTTTCTATGATATAATCAAAGATGACATCTTCTGAGTTTTCCATTGCAATTTCATATCGTTTTTCACTTAACAATAGCTCCTCATTTTTGAGCATCAAAAGCTGTCTATTTTGTTCTTCTTGTGTAATATTTGTAAGCACACCATGAAATTCAGTTTCACCACTTGAATTCACCGCTTTGGTTCCTTGCTCTAACACCCAAACAATACTTCCATCTTGTTGCAGTAATCGATATACATTCTTGCTGCAACCTTTTTCATCCAGCTGTTTCAATACATTATTATGTAGAGTTTTACAATCATCAGGGTGAATGATTGCGCTAAAAGAATTATTAAATTTATGTTTAAACTGTTCTCTTGTGTAACCAATCAGACGAAACAACCCGCCATTTGCATAGTTAATTACACATTCTTTTGACAGGTCACAATTAATAATTGCCACCTCTACATTATTGGTCAAAATCTCAATTTCATATTTTTTTCGGTTCAGTTCTTCTAAAACTTTCTTATGGTCAGTCATGTCGGTAAAAACGCATTGAATATACATTCCATCAGTTTGACTTTCAATTAAAATGCCTCTATTAATTACCCAAACACAAGAGCCGTCTTTCCTTCTCATTTGGTGTTCAATTGTAAATTCATTTGAATTTTTCAATTGTTCATTCATACTTTTTTTAAACGGTTCAACCTCTGAGTCCGGCAAAAAACGAATATGCTGGTTTTGAAATATTTTTTCCATTTCCTCACAAGTGTATCCAATTAGGTTGCAAAATCCATAGTTTACATATAAAATGGTAAGGTTTTCATCAAACTTGCAGACTTGTACGCCGCCTTGAATATTCATTACTAAATCTTCCATTTCACGCAATTTTTGCGCTATGTCCATGATAAAAAACCTCCTATTTTTATAGTAAGGATTCTAATTCTCTCGCTATGCATAATTGCCATAATCAAACAGCACTATCTAAAAAACTTGCAACCTAATTTAAACCACAACAAAACCGTTTTGCTGTAATAATAGCAAAACGGTTGCAATCAACACCTTGTTAGATGGCGTCGGGACTTTTCGCAACCGGCTATCATACCAAAAGGCTTAGATCCGTGGCTTTGCGTCCCTATGTTTCCATAGGTTTGCTTTATTTATTAGTATTATATACTTTATTTTACAGAAAATCAAGTAAAATTTGCTTAAAATTGGTAAATTGTGTTATTTATTTTTTGTTAAGTAAATTAACTAACAATAAATTATATTAATAATTATGATTGTAAAACTAATAATATTACAACCAATATAAGTGTAAAAATGCTGTAGGAAAAATCCTACAGCATTTTGTTATTATTTCACTTTTACTAGTAGCCACGCAAAAATGTCCTCATAAACATCTTTGTAATTCGTTTCGTTTAGAATTTCGTGGCGACCACCTGCATAAAGCTTAAGAGTACTATCTTTTACACCACTATTTTTAAGCATTTGAGCAACTTTTTTGACCCCTACCCCATATTCGCCAACAGGATCTGCCTCGCCAGAAATAAGAAAAATTGGCAACTCTTTCTTTATGCTGTTTGCCCATTGTTTTGTTGATACAAATCTCATCATTGTGGAAACGTCCTTGAACCCACTTGCTGTGAAGATAAATCCGCAAAATGGATCTGCTATGTATTTATCAACATTTTTTGTGTCACGAGAAAGCCAGTCAGAAGAAGTTCTCACCTCAGCAATTCGTTTTGTATATCCCCCAAAAGAAAGCTTATCAAGCAACCTGCTC
>JBAQWI010000309.1:0-2525 GCA_049298835.1 Oscillospiraceae bacterium | reverse complement strand
CGTTATAACTGTCGTTATATTGCATTGCAATCTCAACAATTGAGTCTTTTTCAGATTTAGAAATATAGATAACTTCATCATGAACAACTTCTAATTTTTTTCTCTCATGAATATGTTCAACGAAACTCTTAATTCCGCCTTCGTAATGAAGTTTTTCTGTAATCAAATTATCAGCATCTCTTAAATCTTTGATTACAATCTTAATTCCTGCGTTCAAAAAAGCTTGTTCTCTTAATCTATTAAGTAAAATTTCATAGTCGTAATTTAGGTCGTCAAAAATTTCATGATCTGCTTTAAATACAACGCTAGTACCTTTTTTATCAGTTTTACCAATTATTTTTAAACGCTCGGAATAAGCACCCCTTTCAAAACGTTGAAAGTGGACGTTTTCCCCATCATATATGGTTAACTCAAGGAATTCACTTAATGCATTTACAACAGATGCACCAACTCCATGCAAACCACCAGCCATTTTATATCCGCCGCCGCCAAATTTTCCTCCGGCATGCAAAATTGTATAAACAACAGTAGCGGCCGAAATACCCTCTTTTGCATGAATGCCAGTAGGAATACCACGTCCGTTGTCAGTTACTTTTATAATATTATCAGGTAAAATTTCTACGTTGATTTCATCACAATAGCCAGCAAGCGCCTCATCTATTGCGTTATCGACAATCTCATAGACTAAATGGTGAAGACCTCTTGGACCGGTTGATCCAATATACATACCTGGACGTTTTCTTACCGCCTCTAATCCTTCAAGTACCTGTATTTCTTCCGCTCCATAATGCTCGTTATTTGGAATTTCCACTTAAAATTACCTCCGCACGTTTTTTTAGATTGCAAGCAAAACTTGTAGACATATCTCATCCAAATGTAGATTTTAGTGCTACTTCTTTCAGATTTAATACTGCCTTTATTTTACATTTGCCCTTTTCTTTATCGTAGTTGACGAAATTTGTGAGATATAAACAGTTGTTTTATCCCGATTTTTTGTTATGATAAATGTTTTTGGCATCTCGTACGATACCGTTATTACCTCGCCCCTTTTGGTCGCACTCACTAAAAAATCCTTTGTTTTCTTTGAGGTTGAAGTTTTTTCTAAATCAAAGATACCTATTACATCAGAAGTTTTAACAACCACTTCTTGCCCTAAATGGAGATACAAAAAATCATTCCTTTTTATCATAATATATAGTGTAACAACAGGATTAAACCTTATGTCCCTCTATGTTACAGTATTCTTGAAGGGTTCCGTCATTTATCTTAAATATGCACCCGTTATTGAGTTTTAACGTGTTTGAAACGTCACAGCAAGTTATAAATACTTGCATACCTCGAACGTGGTTTAATATGTAATCTTGTCTTGATACGTCTAGTTCACTCATGACATCATCAAGAAGCATAATTGGATTTTCGCCAGTTACTTTTTTTAAAAGCATCGCTTCTGCAAGCTTTAATGCAATGACGGTGCTTCTTTGTTGTCCTTGTGAACCATATATTTTAACTGATTTTCCATCAATAAAAACTTCTAAATCGTCACGATGAATGCCAATGGATGTGAATCCTTGTCTTACATCAGCGCTGAAATTTGCTTTTAAATTTGTCTCATATTCTAAAACTCTGTCATCATCATAGAGGGTGACATCTTTTATAGTTTCAAACACAGTGGAAATATAACGAATTGAAAAGCTTTCTCTTTTGGATGAAAGCCCTTCATATATTTTTTTTGCCAGAATTTCCAGCTTATTTACATAATCATTTCGATAGATTGAAAGTATTGTTCCTATTTTTGCAAGTTGCAAATTCCAAACCTCAATATCAGTTTCAAGATTTTTATAAGAATTTGCATTTCTTAATAGGGCATTGCGTTGATCAATCAGTTTTTCATATCTTTGCATATAACTTTCATACTGTGGCTTTATTTGTGATACAGCAATATCTATAAATTTCCTGCGGTTTTTTGGTCCGTCTTTGATAAATGAAAGATGTGCAGGAGAAAAAACTACTGCATAAAAGTTTCCGTTAAGCTCTGCCATTGATTTTAACTCAACGTTATTTAGGGTTATTTTCTTTTTCGCTGACAATATCATCTTTGCTTTTTGAGATCTTTGCTTATCTGAAAAATTTATTGAAAGACTTGACGCGTCTTGTTCAAACATAATGAGCTCGTTTGCTTTGGCACCACGAAATGAATTATTTCCTGTAAAAAGCCAAATTGCCTCAATTAAGTTTGTTTTACCTTGAGCATTGTCACCATAGAAAACATTTATTCCGTCGCAGGGCATTATTTCCATTTTTTTTATGTTTCTGTAGTTTAAAAGCTCAATTTTATCAAGTTTCACGGGGTAACCTCCAAAAATCTATACCCACAGGGTATGCAATCCCTATTTTATTATTACTTTACAACTTTTATTAATTTTACCTTTATAGGCTCTTTTTGTTGTTTTATGATAAAGCAATTTTCATCAAGGCGTACTTTATCGCCTTCTCTAATCTTTTTGCCACGCATAAGGCAAACCTCA
>JBAQWI010000308.1:0-11710 GCA_049298835.1 Oscillospiraceae bacterium | reverse complement strand
GCGTTTGTTGTGCTATTTTTTCTATGATTACGGGCTTCCTGTATTTTGTTATCCACACAATATGATATTTTATATTATACGTGCAATGTGATGACTTTCTGTAGCTTTTCATCCTTTTTCACCTCTTAATTAGTGTTCCACAAGAAGCTTATTTAAAACTTACAGCAGGTTAACCTAAAGGTTTCGCCTGAAGGCGAGGATTTTTACCCCATGATACAGACAATAAATGATTGTCATTCCCCCGTTATCTAATTTTATAAACACGCTTGGGATACAAAACAGGAAAATCAAAGGAGCAGTATTTATCCCGAACAAATCTAATTATCCAAACTCATCTTCGCTAGAGTCAACGTTAAATTAGATAAAGCTTCTTGATATCGTTGGTTGGTTTACAAATGAAAAAGGATTTCAGCGAGGAAGTAATAGAATAAAGAAATTATTTGACCTTTATAGCAAAAGTGAAATTGATATAATTATCTGTTATTCTATGGAAGATTTATTGGGCTATGAAAGCAGTTTAGAAAATAAAGAAAAATCTATTGAAAAGTGTGGCACTTCTATTTATTGCATTAAAGACTGTATTCTTATAAAGGATAATGAGATTATCCCATTGTCGTAATCTGTCAGATGGTTCTCCTTATTTTCTATCACTCGTTGTGTTAGTATAGTGTTATAAGTGATAGAAACTGATAGAAGGAGCGGTATTATGAAGTTATATGAAAGTGAAACAGTTGAATTAAAGGAAATCTAAACCTATGATTTAAAGAAATAAATTATTGCCTTTGCAAATACAAACGGTGGAACAATATATATTGGTGTGCAAAATAGCGGAGAAATTATTGGTCTTGATAATGCTGACTTTGTAATGCAACAGATATCAAATTCTTTAAGAGATAGTATTCGTCTTAATGTTTCTATGTTTACTAATATTGAGTTGTTGCAAGAAGAAAAGAAGTTTTTTATTAAACTAACTGTTAGCCAAGGCACAAAAAAGCCTTATTACCTATCAGATAAAGGATTTAAACCGACAGGCGTATATGTTAGAAGTGGACCAACATCTGCATCAGCATCTGAAGATGCTATCCGTATGATGATAAAAATGACAGATAGTGATTCATTTGAGGCAAATCGTTCTATCGTACAAGAGTTAATTTTTAATAGACTAAATGAGGAATTGAAAAAAAGAGATTTAGAATCTACGGAAATTCAAATGAAAAATTTAGGCATTCTTTCTTCTGATGATATTTACACAAATATGGGGTTACTTGTTTCAGACCAATGTAAACACTCTATCAAATTTGCGATTTTTCAAGGCACAGATAAGTTAGTGTTTAAAGATAGAAAAGAGCTTACCGGTTCCCTATTTGCTCAGCTTACAGATGCATATAAAACCATTGACTTTTATAATGGTACAAAAGCGACCTTCCATGATTTACTTCGTACAGATGAGGGGGATTATCTGGAAGACGCTGTTGGTGAAGCATTGCTGAATGCTATCGTTCATAGAGATTATTCCTTTAGTGGTAGTACATTTATTAACCCCTATTCTGACCGTTTAGAAATTATCTCCTTAGGTGGACTGGTATCCGGTTTATCATTAGAGGTAGCTATGCTGGGAGCATCACAATCTAGAAATGAAAAACTGGCAAGCCTATTTTATAGAATGAAGCTAATAGAGGCATACGGTACAGGTATTATCAAGATAATTAGTTGTTACAAAGGGTTACCTGTGCAACCTAAATTTGAAAATGTAGAAGGTGCATTTCGAGTAGTTCTGCCTAACATACATGTGCAAGAATTAAGTGCAGAAAATGAAAAGTATTTGCCTATCTTAGGCTTGTTTAAAAGCGAAAAAGAAATTACTCGTTTTGATGTTGAGAATGTTTTAGGAATTGGAACAACTTATGCAATCAATATGCTCAAAGAAATGCAGGAAAAAGAGCTTATCAAAAAAGTCGGTAGTGGCAGATAAACAAGGTATATTTCAAAGTAAAATATAGTAGACTTTTGTGAGTATATCTTCAGCTTATTTCTCTAAAGCTACATCATTACAGCTTTTTCCAAGTATCCAAAACCGCCCAAAAGTTATCGTGTGGCACTGCTATATGGGAATAATGGAGTTGCCATGTATAGTGCATAGACAATATTTTAAAGAAGGGGGCGGATTGTTTGTTAATGAATAAGCAAGGCAAAGACTATTACTTTTCCAAACTACTGATGGGGCAGCTTGCACAAATATTAAATTACCCATTGACTTTAGTGGAAGCTCCATCCGGATTTGGCAAGACCACCGCTATAAAGGAATACTTAGAAGAAGTTTATCAAACAACAAATGTTTACTGGTATACGTGTCTTGGTGAGCCTGCATACAAGGCATGGGATGGAATTTGTAATATTATTGATTTAGTTGATAAAAGTACCGTTAGAAAAATAAAAAACTTAGGTATACCATGTAAAGATACTCTTTATGATATGATTGAGCTAATAAGCGGAATCCTCTGTGAAGAACAAACAGTATTGGTAATTGATAATTATCAGTTAATTAGAAATGAGTTTTTAGATATGCTTAACAATGCTTTTTCTAATGACTTTAATAGTAATTTTCATATTGTGATTATAACCCAACCACCAAAAAAGAAAATCACCATTAATACGGTATGCAATCCACTAAAACTATTAATGGACCGTTCCTATTTTTTCTTTTCAAAAGAAGATACAAATTCTTTTTTTAAACAATCGGGTATTCGGCTTTCTAATGACGAACTAGACCATATCTGGAAGAGTACTGAAGGATGGGTAGCGGCACTATGTCTGCAAAAAAAGAACTATCAAGTAAAAGGTTTGTTTAGGGATGCTGTGGGAATTGATGGATTACTGGAAACAGCCATTTGGAATAGAATGAATGTGCAAGAACAGAACTTTTTGCTCTCACTCTCGCTGTTTGATAGTTTTACGCTTAAACAGGCAATGATTATGCTTAATACATCTTCATTACCTGAATATGCCAATGATTCACTAATACATAATGATTTTATTCGTTTTGATGACAACTCCCATTCCTATTTTTTTCACAGTTTATTACATGACTATCTCATTAAACGTTTGGAGCAGAGAAAAGCGACAGATTATGGAAGACTCGTTTATCTCAGAGCTGGAGCTGCTTACGCAGCAGTTTCACAAAACTATAAGGCTGCTATGTGCTATTATGAGATGGAAGATTTTGAACAACTGCTTTCCTTACCCTTCAAATGCAATGAGATGGATGAATGGGTTGATATGGGAAGTGACGTCTTAGTTTCAAACATAATGAAAAAATGCCCAGTAGAAGTGTTAATTAACTATCCCAAGAGTCTGATTGTGTTTGCATTTGAAATGTTTTTGCTTGGTAAATACGAGTTGTTTGGGGAACTTTGCTGTATCATTACACAAACGCTTACAAAAGAAAATCAGAACCTGCGAACAGGGGAATTTGAGTGGCTGTCCGGAGAATTCGCACTCATGACATCTATGACTAAATTTAATAATATCGAGCTTATGAGTGAAGATCAAAGAAAGGCTTACGAGCTCTTAGGCGGTGCGGCAAAGATACTAACCTTTGTAGATGGGTGGACAATGGATGCTCCTTCTGTGCTTTATCTTTTTTGGAGAGAAAGTGGCGCTTTGCAACAGGAGCTACTATGCATGGATAAATGTATGCCGTATTACTACAAGGTGACAAACTGTCATGGCATGGGTGCAGAGATTGTAATGAGAGCTGAAGCGCTGCTGTATTCCGGTGATGATGTGGGGGCAGAAGTACTCTGCCACAAAGCTTTGTATCTTGCAGATATGAAAGATCAGAACAGTATTTGTTTTTGCGCAGAGATGTGTCTGCTTAGGATTTCAATTCTTCGTGGTGATACATCTTTATTTGAGAGTGTTATTGCAAATTTAGACAAACGAATACTTACAGGGTATGCATTACGTTCTAGATATACCCAGGCTTTAATTAAAGGATTTTTATATGTTCAGCTTGACAATACTGATGTGATTGAAAGCTGGCTGTTAGACCCATTGGAGTTTGAAAGGCTTTTGTATAGTGCTGCTGTACCATTTGGGCAGGTTGTTTATTCTGGATATTTAATTGCATGTGGGCAGTATGTCAAACTGATTGGTATTTCCGAACTGTTAATAGAACGAGCAGAGGCACAGAATCTTTTGTTAGCAAAGATTTATCAGCTAATCTATTTATCCATTGCATATCTGAACACTAACCAAAGAGAGAATGCAATCAATCAACTGAAAATTGCTTTGGATCTTGCAATACCCGATGAAGTTTATCTACCATTTGCTGAAAATGCCAATCTGCTGGGTGATTTAATAGATTATTTGTGTTTGGCTGAATATGGTGGATTAATTGACATAATACATAAAATATCTTATCGTCAAAGCATAGGCATAGAAAAAATTAAAAATCATTTGAGATGTAAAGATTTTGGTTTAACTCCACGAGAAAAAGAGATAGCCAAACTTACTCAAAGTGGAAAAACAAATAAAGAAATTGGTGCGCTGTTATTCATTTCTTCAGAAACGGTTAAAATGACGCTTAAAAAAACCTTCAAAAAGCTGGATATCCATTCAAGAGTGCAGCTAGAATCCACTCAACTAAAATAAATACCCATTGGGGAATATTATTTTAAAAAGGATTGTCATATTATTCATATGACAGTCCTTTTCTTATTTTATATTAAAGGAGGCCTAAAGCAAAATGGAAAAGTACTTTAACAGGCGGGTGTTTCGTAGTGTAATTTCCCTGCCAAACTATAAGTTGAAAATTGAAATGGAAACTGGAAACGCTATTTTGTTTGATTTCACCAGCCGACTTCAGTCGGTACGCTACGGCAGGCTGAAAGAACAAATAATTTTTGAAAGCGTTCGCACAGATGGAGATGTTCTTATTTTTGGAGTTGATGAAAAAGAACTTATAACAATTACAGCCGATGATTTAATGGATCTTTTGATGATTGATAGAACAAAATAGAAATGGAGATGATTTTTTGACAACACTATCAGAGCTTGAAAAGTTAAGAAAAAGCGCAAAACTCTTATTAATACTGAATATAGTAATCGTGGTTCTGGCAACGCCTTTTTGGCCGTCACCTTTTAGTATTGCATTGTTAATAATCGGCGGAATTTTGTTCTTAACAGTGGTTAGGAAAAAAATGTCCGATTACAAAAAGTCCTTTAAAAATAATATTGTAAAAGCAAGTTTGGAGGGAGTATTTGCTGAGCTTTGTTATGAGCCAAATCAAGGGGTAAGTGAACAAGAAGTTAATATTTCGGATCTTGTTGAGCTAAAAGATGAATTTGTAAGTAATGATTTGATCGTTGCCGAGTACGGCAAGGTTAAGTTTAAACAAGCAGATATTATTATAACAGATAAGAGCAAAATAGTCGGAACAGATGGCATACCAAATGAGGTGACAACCATATGTTTTACTGGTAGATTTCTTGTTTTTGACTTTCTAAAGCCCACAGAAGCTCCGGTTAAGGTTATGGGCAAAAACTTTAACCCTGAAGGTTACAACAAAGGGGTAATAAGCGTACTGAAAAGTAAGCTTATAAATAGCAAAAATGAACAGCAGGTTTTTATGGAATCTGAAGCGTTCAATAACAATTTTAATGCCTTTTGTAGCGAACCCAAAACAGCTTTCTATATTCTTACACCTCAAATTATAGAAGCAATAACTATGCTTTCAAATCAATATGAAGGTAAGATAGCTTTATGCTTCAGAGATAAAAAAATGTTTGTTGCAATCAGTAGCAAAAAAGACTCACTTGAAGCGAAGCTCCTTTCAAACCGTACTATTTGGAAAGAGAAGGAGCTGGTTTTAAAGGACATAAAGGTAATCACCGATTTTATTGAACTTATGAGCCTTGAGAACAACACGCTTGTAGTAGCATCTAATTAAACATATAAAAGAAATGGAGATAAACGTTATGCCTTATATAATTGCTTTAGCCGCAGTAATCCTTATTTCACTTATTTGGTGGATTGCCACGGGCAATAAATTTAAACAGCTTCTTGTAAAAATAGATGAAGCAAGTTCTGGAATTGATGTTGCACTGACAAAACGCTATGACACCTTAGCAAAGCTAATTGATATTACAAAAGCGTATGCCAAGCATGAGGTTGAAACACTTGAAAAGATAGTTAACCTTAGAAAAGGCATGACCGTATCCGAAAAGAATGATATAAATGCAAAGCTTGATAATATGCAGAATAAAATCAGTGTGATTGCTGAAAGCTATCCCGAGCTTAAATCAAGTGAGAACTTTAAGCAGCTGCAAGTATCTGTCGTTGATGTTGAAGAGCATCTACAAGCGTCAAGACGGCTTTATAACTCAAATGTTTCTTTGCTAAATCAATTGATTGTCACATTTCCTAAAAGCTTAGTGTCAAAATCAATGCACCTTGCAAAGCAAGACTTTTTTGCAGCAGAAGAAGTAAAAAAGGCGGACGTTGCAATGAAGTTTTAAGAGGAGAGGTTATTCATGAATAAGACATTAAAAACAGTACTTATTACGCTGGCGATAACAATTGTTGCGTTGTTCGCGATTATCATGATTTTTGGTGAGAATACATCAATACCCATGGGCAGCTCTTCAAATATAGAAAAAAACTCTTCACCAGAATCTGAAGAATCACCTGGCAATGCATCATTGAATACAGATGAAAGTTCCTCGATAGCAGCTAACGGAACATCTTCTTCCGATAATTCCACAAAAAGCCCTGCCGCAGATGTTTCTGAAGAGTTGTTTGCAAAAGCCGTCAGTTATGATGTGTTTGATTGGAACATGGCAGATGATCAGGGTAAAAACGAAATTATAGAGAATATTATGAGAGTCTGGGATGCAAATGGCAGTGATTATGCGCTGACATCTAAAGATCTAGTGACCTATATCAATCAAAATTTGTCCGATCAGGCAAATATATTTGAAATTGCCTGTATTGCTGTGCAAATTGACCCACAACCTTATTTAAATCGTACTAATTAAAGTGTTATTAAAAGAACATAAAAATTGCTAAGAAAGCAGGTGAAAACATATGCCTTTTTATATCTCCACAATAGCCAGTATGGTGTTTGCTTGCTCAGCAGTTGTTGCCCATACCTACTCCCGTAAAAACAAAAGTAAAAAGGTTAAATTTTTATCTGTGATTTTTGGTGCTTGTGCAGTATGCTTTATGCTGTACAGCTTATTGACCATCCTGCTTATTTATGGAATCTCCTAAGTTTTGTATTTACTTGATAAATTATAGTGTATATTTTGAAAGGTGAACTTTAATGAAAAAACTAATAAATAAAACAATAGTATTATTTCTTATAATTACTAGCATAAGCTGTATATTTACAGTTCAAGTGTCCGCATTAGCTGCCGAGGACGTAATTGAGTTTCAAAGCACATATACCAAAGACGGAAAATTTGTTATGCCGGTACGTATATGTGTTAGCGGAACGGTATCGGCGAACTTGGTTAATTCAAAGAATGCCATAATAGAGAGCTTTAAAACTATGAAGGTTGGATACGGGACTACGATTACATATTCACGTTTATTTGTGGGCACTAAATCTGGGGATTACTATTTAAACGTAAAATTTGTTTATCCGTCGCAAGATAACTCGGGGGAAGGTTTTTCTCGAAGGCTAAAAATAACGCATAAAGTGCCTAGCCCTAAACTGTCGTTTTCACAGACCTACCAAGCTTATACAGATTCTGGTGATGTAAAGCAAGTTTTCAAGTTTGACTACTTTAATGCAAACGGCAAAAAAATGAATTTTGAAATCTACGACCAATATGGAAACTTTATAAACAAATCCTCAACAGTTGTAAAACATGTTAACGGAAATTGCACATATAATTGGAGTTATTATCCAACCAAAGGCGGAGTTATGGTCAGCAATGGTACATACATCCTTAAATATTGGGTTGAAGGGCAAACACCAAAGCAGATGAACTTTGAAGTAAATCTGGCGGAGGGATAAAATATGAATTTATTTAAAAAAACAGTTATTCCATTTGTGATTATATGTATTATGTTTACATCGAGTACGCTTGTTTATGGCTTAAAACCGACGGACTGGTATGAGGTTAAAGGAACTTATGCTAAAGATGACAACAGCCAGTATGATTGCGGTACTTTATCGCTAATGTATCTAGATAATGATGTTGTTATGTTTGAGTTCTTTATGATGGAAGGCAGTGAGAGTGAGAACACCTCAAACAACTTTTGCCTTGCAGGTGCATTTTACTTAGATGACAATGGCATTGGGATATATGAGCATCCAAAGACAGGAAATGTAAAAATTACTTTTAATTTATCTGATAATCAAGTATCTGTTAAACAAACAGGTAAATTGCCGATTGATGTCAGTGGGAACTACAAATTTATAGAAGATCATATTAACGTAACAGAGGATGCGGCGATAGAGATATTAGAACAATTGCCTACTGCTACAACAAGTTTAAATCATAATAATGGAGAATATAAGCTTCAGTTGTCTGAAGAAATGATAGACGGTTGGTTTTATGATGTTAAGGCAAGCTTCGTGGACACCAATGCATTAATAGCAGAATTTTATATTTCAGGCGATATGAGTGCTGTATATCGAATTGATACCGGTACACCAATCCTTATTTGGGGTTCGGCAAAACCTATGATTGACGCAACCTATTTGTCTGATTCAAAGTCGCTCTTTGGTGTAACAGAAGATGAAAATAACTCTAATGTTGCAGATGAAGATGAAAACTATGTTAAAACGAATTATGTATCTATTATCCCTCAGAATGATGCCATTGCAATTGGTGACAGTACACCAACCGTTATTACTGTTCCCGGTAACCTTAATTACACCTTAACCTGCAAATCATCTGACCCTGAAATTGCAAAGATTGATGAAAAGGGTGTTATTACTGTTGTTGCTGATGGAGAAGCTATTATTACAGGTATGATTACCATTGACGGAGCAGAAAAACCGTTTGAATTCACAGTATCTTCCTTCGATAAAAAAGCTACTATGGACAACATCAATTCTACCTTTAGTTCCTCTTTTTTATGGATTATCATTCCAGTAATTATTTTAATATTACTTGTCGTTTTTATAATAATAAAAACTAGGAAAAATAAAAATTCAGATATTTAGTGCATGTGAAATATATAGAATTTGGGAGGAGTTTCGTTGAATAAGTATAAAAAATATTTTACAGTAATTATAATAATTTTTTTGCTTTCGGGGTGTGCGGCCCCGAAAGATATCCCTGAAAATGATATGGCTTCACAGCCACAGGAAATAGCTAAGGAGCAAGAGAAAAGCGCCCAAGAATATCTATTTGAAGCAAAGGACATGGAAACAATCCAATTAGCAGGGCAAGAAATACTTGACGGCAAAGAAGCCGATATGAGTGTGAAAATTTCGGATACCATTAACATGGATTTTCACATTTCAAGAGATAACCCGAACGGCACTAAGCTGTACGCACTTTATAATTCAACTGCCTATAATCTGGCCGTGAATTATATATGTCCCGATGTGTTTGAAAATGACGAGGCTATTGCTGAGTATAGCTACCAGCTTTGCTGCTATGACTTTAACAAAGATGGCACAAAAGAGGTTGTAGTAGCAGCTGGAAATAAAGACGACAAATTGTCAATCTTCGTATTTCGTGTAGTTGTTGAATCACAGCAACTTTGCTATCCTGAAAACTACATATTAGGTTACAAGGACGCTTATACTAATGACAACAATGAAATTTGCGTTCCGTCACCAAATGGAGTGAAAATTTATAAGTATGACATTAAAGCCCAAGACGCTGAATATGCAAAACTATCTGGTCCAATTAAAGTTTCTGCTGACTATGTAACGCAGGAGCAACTTAAAAAATATAAAAACGTAGTTAAATTTGTTGTAAATGAAGGCGCTCCCAGCCTTTTGATTCTGCCCAAAGATACACTCAAAAATGTTACGGTTTATAGTATAGAATATGATGCTAATACCGATAAACATTATGCAAAGGATGTTTTATATAACATACCTAAAATAGCACCTGATTCGCCGCTAATTGTGCAAGCTTTTATGCAGGACTTCCCAACCCTTGGAGTTTCATATACGGATGAATTTGGCACGGAACAATTATGCGGTATTGCTGAAAGCCTTAAGGATGGTACGGTTTACTTGTTTGAGATGGAAACAGCCAAAGGATAAATTATATTTAGAATTATAAGCTTATTTACTGAACTATAAAGAATAGGACTTAAACTTTGGCAGATGTCGTAGTTAGTACAATTTTCTCTTGATACCCACTATTTACGTTACCTGTAAGAGTTCCTCTGTCTATCTGTAATCCGCACCAGTCCCCCCCTCACACTTTTTATGGAGTATGAGGGGGGGGACTGGTGTTGTTAAGAATTGCAAAATTATGGATTGAGGGGTATAATTATGTAAATAAAATTAACTGGTATAAAATCCATTACAGATGCTCAATATGTCCAGCCATCTTTAATGGATAAATATAAGTGGTATCTGTGCACCACTTTTTATTTATTGTAGAGGTTGCAAAATCTTGATTTACTACGATAGAGCTGAGCCTCATGGCTGCCATATGCATTTGTGCTCGTTTCGAATTTGCATGAGTCCGTTTGGATACTAATATATTTTGGATTTTAGGAGCAACATATCGATTTTTACTTTTGTAGTAGATTGTCTTAATATCCTCATCAAGCTGTTGATTTTCCACCTGGCGGTTTGATGGTATGTTGTTTAGAGCCTTATAGTATGTACTTCTAGAGAACTTTAAGACTTTACATATAAGCTTTATAACATACTTAAATTTGTGGGTTTCAAAGCATATAATTATTCACTATGTTTCTATTAAAATAATAGATGAGTCAATTGAGAGTTTAAATATATGCATTAACATATTAATAAAAAATTTAATCGGGTAATAACCCATGACATAATAAAAAAATAAATTCAAAAAAAATAGCCTTTGCTCCATCAAAGATTGCAAAAACAAATTTTCTTAAAGTTATAGTGGATTCTTTTATTACGACCTGATTAATTAGCTCTTTTACCATACTTAACAATCTATGGTAGTTAGTAATATATCTCAATTAACTAAAGTTGATTTTGATTTTTGTGCGAACAATGTAATCTCTATTCCTTCCCCCACTAATGAACCAATTATCGGTGCAATTGATACTATATTTAATAAAAATGTTTACTTTTTCGAGTGGGTTAACTATACAAATATGTTACCTGAAGATATTCCATTATCACCAAACGCTTACATACATGGAACAGCAGTATCATCTATATTAGTAGATGGGCCTTCGTCAAATCCTCATATGGATCATGGCTTTCATAACGGAGTTACTAATTATCTTTCAACATATCCACTACTTGCTACAAAATATCCTCTTGCCCACAGGTGCCTACCCCAATATTGCTTGTTCAATTCCTTATATTCCATTTGCAATTTATGTGATGAGCTTCCCTTGAGATATTGAACTAATTTACTTGGGGACAAATATGACGGCACTGATAGGAGCAAATGTATGTGGTCTTTCCCCACATGCCCTGCTAATATTTGCACATCATTGCTCAAGCACACCATCCGAATGATTTCTCGCGTTTGTTGTGCTATTTTTTCTATGATTACGGGCTTCCTGTAT
>JBAQWI010000307.1:0-1902 GCA_049298835.1 Oscillospiraceae bacterium | reverse complement strand
AGAAAGACCAGTCAGTCAGTCAGTGGTCATTCTGCCGCCGTATTCACATCCCTGCGATTAGCCTCCGATAAGATATCGGGGTCATTCCACCTCAAATCAACAAATGCTTCCCACCTGACCATCTCAGAATTGTATGATATTTTCACAGGATGTTGGAATATATCTCAAGGAGATAAGATCCAAATTTTATTGCTGTAGGCTTAATACTTTTTGAGATATTGAGCTTCAAAGATGACTGGGTGGCTCCATTTTTGTACCGTCGGAATTAACGCCTAAATTTTCTACCGTATTCATGTGCTTGTAACTCCACAATTATTGCAGCTAGGTACATGAAATTTGCAGTGTTTATAGATGTTGATGTGGCTATTAGTAATATGGTGAAATAAATGGAAATATGTTCAAATTGTACATACCAGGGCTTCCCAAAAATTGAGAAAAAAAACTTTTTTTTTTCTGGCGATCATACATTCAGGCTTCCATATGACTACATTTACATTTTATTAGAGAATATTTGATTTATTCCAAGTACTAGTGTATCTTCTCTGTTGAAATAAGTAAAAACACTGCCTCTTTGGTGCATTTTGTGAACAGTGTGGTAATTTGAAAATGAAGATTTACACTTCGAAGACTTTTTTTGAAGTCTTACATTGGCATGTTGGACACGTAGTAGAACTGTGAAAGTTGCACCATTAGAAAGAGCAGTTCAAACACTATAAGTGTACCAAAAATTGGTTTGGTGTCTCTTCTGGTTTATGAATTATGACATGTCAAACTTTGGCTGTTTTCTATAAACTCGCGACGTGATTTGCAGTCATTTATCGAGTATTTAAGCAACTTAAACATCATTACATTATATTACAGTCATTGAAGTAGATTTATTTATATAGTATTTGAATTCAGAGACCTATTAAAACATTTTTAAAGTGCTGACAATAGAAAACAGTTAAGTTTGCTCGCTCATTTACTATGCTACTTTTACTTATCTAATTCTTAACAATAACGTATTTATTTTCAATTGTTGCACGATCAGCAGCGACAATTGTATACGATCTCCCTGTATTTGTTGTTGGAGCTTGAATGCTACATAGGATGTGCTCTTTTGCCACCCAACAAACATCTTCTCTCTGCGGCCACTTGAAGGATTGAACAGGACCATGTGGATGCATAAAGACTATTTCTAGGTCATCCTCCTCATCAGAAATGGAACGAATCGATCCGATCCACCAAAAACCAACATACAGGCAACCAACATATCCACCTGGTTGAAATGAAATACTCTCAGTTTCGAAGGTTGTCGACTGTGATAATGTAAAATGCGTTCCTTGACCAGACACTCGACTGATGTTCATACCTGCAGATTCTGTAAAAAAGTTGCTAAACAATAATGGTAGTAACTTTAATACATTTAAATAGTTTTAATGTTGTTAAACTAAATATGCCTTGACCAATTAATTCTGTCGTGCAAATATAGATGATCTTTGAAATCACTGTTTTACAAACAGAAGCTATGCTCAATAAGCATTAGACTAGATAGTTTGTGTGTTTATGTATGTAAACTAAGAATTTATAATATTTTTTAAATTTAAGACCAGTTATACTGAACCTGGAATAAAAGAGTGATTTTCACGAGTTCCGTGAATCTTTGCCGCATTCGCAAATCTTTTTTCGAGAACTTTATGATGGTCTTCAATTTCTTGCTTGTCTACCCATATAAATTGTATGCCTGTAATATGCTGCAAGCACCATTGGTATAAATTGTCCGGAGTTAGTAAGAAGTTGCTCGTTGTTGCTTGAAGGATCGCTCTTGCTACCAATCTTTTGATGGTTCCACCAACTCCGTCACAAGGACTTTTTCCATGTGACGTAGCAAAAAAATGCCATTTTGCCGAGAGACCAAAATGG
>JBAQWI010000306.1:0-1981 GCA_049298835.1 Oscillospiraceae bacterium | reverse complement strand
GTGACTTGCCCGTTCTTCTGGCGAGATAGTCTGGCTTTTTTTACTCCGTCTGATTCCGGGGCCAGGAAAGCTACGCGCTGATTATTAATATTGAATACCTCTAAATATTTTGCTGGTTGCATACATACCCCTCCAATGCAAAAGCCGGGGGTTAACCCGGCTTCATTATTTCGCTCGATCTTATTCAACTATTTCTTTTAGATTCTGGTATATATGAGTAATATGGTCTCGCTATTCCGGGAGTTTAATTATTAAACAATACAAAAGGGATTCCTTAATTAGCATAGAACTTATTATTTTATGAAAAATATTGTATTTAAAACAAAAACAACGTCATTGATTAACAAAATAGACACATTTCCTGAAATTATAAAGTCGCAGTTTGGTGATCTTGCAGGTATTATTTTAAAAGCCTTCAATATTGATTCTCCACCTGGAAGCGGTTTGTTAAAAATACTTTATGATTTTTGGAAGCAACATGAGCTAGCAAAGTTTGTTGACTGGAATTTTAGAACCGCTTACTCATGTTACTACAACATACTTGAATCTGATTTAGTATGTTTTCCGTCTGTTTCTCCAGCTGTATTACCACAACTTCTTTTTTTTGACAACACTAATAATAAATACGCTTTGACAGATATATTCTTAGTAAAATACAAAGACCCATTTATTCCACCTGAAGACATTTTGGATTTATCTCATGATAACTTCTTGTTTTTAAAGAAACTGTTATATGATAGCAACCACTTAACCTATTTCGATGGACATAATTTAAGGCTTATCGATAGTAAGTTTATTGAATCCAAAGCTTTTTTTGAAGTTCAGCAAGTAAATTATCAATACTATCTTTATACCAATCTTACTCTTGATGCGAAACTGACTAGCGGTAATACTTTACGACAACGCATACATAGTAATGGTGAGTTTGAGCCATTGAACGAATCACCATTAGCCAATAATCTTGGCATTAATGTACTGCTTTTCACTAAATGCGGCAGTTTGTTACTTCAACAACGTTCAAATAAAGTAGCCTTTCGAAGAGGTGCATGGTGCCCTTCAGCCTCTGGGACCGTGAGCATGGGTGACCTCAATGCCGATAATAAAATAAGTTTTGCTGAGCTGAAAATACTTCGAGAAGCTTGGGAAGAAATAGGTATTGAGCCCGACGATATTCCATCTGATCAAGTACATTTTTTAGGTATTACTAGAGAATTAATTCGTGGCGGAGAACCTGAGCTTTTTTTCTACTCCAATACTACAATTACAAAGGACTACATTCTTGTTAAATATGAAGATGCTGAAGACTTTTGGGAATCTACTAGAATTTCCTTCTATGATTTTGGAAGCATTGCCTTTGAGCATATTGATGAAAACAATCTAGAAGAGTTTTTAATTACTTTGGAGTCTTTCTACAAAAAGTATAATGATAATAATAATGTTACATTGATGGCTAATATTTCGCTTTGGGCTAAAAGTAAACTTGGCTCCCTATACAATAAAGTCTGTTGCTTTGAAGAGGACTAGCTATTCCGAGAGTTTAATTAGCAACTACCCCGTCATCGACCTGTGCCACAATAGGACCATCAATGATCTGTCCAACAGATAAATGATGTTCATTCTTCTGAACAATAACCATGGACGGATCGGAAGGGGATGCCCACTCCACACCTTCTGGCATAATCCGTGTGAATCTAATTAGCATCGTGCCATCCGCATTTTCAGTAATGGACTCCACTTTGTACTGTACTTTTTTATCTGTCAACATATCGTTACCTCACTTTCTTATATCTCGCTAAACTTCACGTAATCTGCGCCGGTATGAACAAACAAAGCTTTTTTGCCTGTGGCAACTGTTGCTCCGGTACCTCCGCTTTTCTTGATAGTCATCGTCTGCCCACTATCATTCTGTACCGTAAGCGCTCAATAACAAGGTGCCTTTTATCTTAGAATACACCGTGGGATAATACTCCCAACAGGTTTT
>JBAQWI010000305.1:0-24406 GCA_049298835.1 Oscillospiraceae bacterium | reverse complement strand
ATACAGGAAGCCCGTAATCATAGAAAAAATAGCACAACAAACGCGAGAAATCATTCGGATGGTGTGCTTGAGCAATGATGTGCAAATATTAGCAGGGCATGTGGGGAAAGACCACATACATTTGCTCGTATCAGTGCCGCCATATTTGTCCCCAAGTAAATTAGTTTAATATCTCAAGGGAAACTCATCACATAAATTGCAAATGGAATATAAGGCATTGAACAAGCAATATTGGGGTAGGCACCTGTGGGCAAGATGATATTTTGTAGCAAGTAGTGGAAATGTGACAGATGAGATAATTGCAGAATATATTCAAAATCAAGACTTAGAGGAAAGAGAAAACAGTGACAACTTTGGAATTAGCGGTCTTTAGGCAACTTTAGTCGCTATATGAACCCACCGACTTTAGCGGGTGGGTTCATATAGCATAGGGAATATTACAAATGAATATGTTAGAGGAAATTTTAATTGTTATTTTTGGAGTAGTTGGAGGTGAATTAATCATTGATGGAATACACACACTTACAAAAAAATTTAATAAAAAACCTCATAATTAAAGTCAATCTTATTAAACTGGCAGATATAGAAATTCCCACATATTTAGCATACTTATTTTCAAAATAATATTTACCTTTTTTCCGAAAAATCAGAAAGTAAAACTTAGCGTTTCATACGTACACGACAGAAAAATTCAAGCTCACGCATTAAGCGTTATACAGTTTTATGGTTGATACAAACACCTTGATTTCGTAGTTCTAGCGTAGTTCTAGCGTAATTCTACGGTATCCTACACGCTTGCGGTTTTCCTCATAGATAGTAATTATTTGTTTCTTTATCTCAGCATATTTATCTGATTTTTCTGTTGGCTGTGTATGGTAATAACAAGTGCTTTATGGGATATCTGCAATTTGTATTAGAAAAGTAATCTCAAATTCATGCCTCAGTTCCTTGATTACTTGTGATTTCTACTTTGCCGTTCTTATTTTAAAACTAAGACATTCAAGTTTTTTAAGTATGCATTCTCCGCTCTTAATCTTTGATTTTGTATAATTAAATCTTCTTCCACTTCTTTGCACACAGTTGCTGGACGACCTCGATGTTCAATATATAAACCTTCTGCGCCCCTTTCATTGTTCATGTAATCACTATATCACATGTCTAACTTTTGGGATGCAGTTCATATTGAAAGTCGGATTATTAACAAATACTTAGAATTTAGCATTATTGACGAAACTATAGCTACCGACATGAAAACAAAGCTATCTGATAATAAGACTAATTCAGAATACCTATGTTCGGAGGCAAGGGTAAACATATAAGGGCGGATTTAGCGATGCTCCTACTACTTCAAATTCTATATCAGCAACGAATTCTAAAATTAGTTACTTAAAAAATTAAGTTCTATGCGAGCGAACGGGTTACCGGCTTGCATAGAGCTTAAACAATTCATTTACACAACATTGTATGCTCTTACAGAAAACACAGGATACCCCTGTTTTAATGCTGTTTGCTCGTGGCCAAGAATACGACAAAATTCACCGCTGTAAACTTGGGATAGATGACTAAGGTTGATAAAACCATTTTCGTGAAGCGAGCTGATGATGCGTCTTGATGCCATCACGTACAAAAAAGACAAGCTTGTGAAACACATTATCTTTTTGTTAAAGGAAACTTTACAGCAGATTTTACCGCATGCAAGATTTTAATTTATGGCATTAGCATTGATATGTTGCCAAATGAATTTGACCTTGTGATTAATATAATAAAAAATAAAAGTATTGATTTAACTGGTGAGAAACTCATAACAGAGATACGGGCAATGACTTTTGTGGCGATGACCAAATAGCTTGATATATATATCAAGGTGTGGGTCCAATCGTGGTGGCCGAGGTGATATAGGTTAAAGTTTAAAATAATTAAAGATATTATTGCTACAAAAAACGGATTATAAGGTGTTAATCGTTGATGATGGTAGTAGAGCTGTTTGCTGTGTTATAGATACTGGAATATCATATCGGTAAATATACAGACTACCAGCTAGATCACCAAAATTCATTTGGTCAATTTTACAAAATCCACACTTATCCATAACTCTGCAAGAACCTAAATTTTCACTTACAATATGTGCTGTCAGCGCCCGTATCTGTGTACTTGACTGTGCGAGTTCTTTTACTTTGTACACTATAGCAGTGCTGTAACCACAGTTCCAGAATCGGGGCAGAATCATGATGGACATTGAGTAGCATCCTAATTCCTCTTTGGATTCTGTCAGAGCGATATATCCCGCAAAAAGACCATCTTCCTCATGGACAATTGCATATGCCAGATGCCCAGGGGACAAGTATTGTGAAATTAGCTCTTGAGTCTGGGAAATATGATGATGCGCGCCAAACCGCATAAATTTAGCTGCATTTTGATCAGATGTCAGTTCAAACACTATTGGAGCATCATTCATAGTTAACGGTCTAAGTAATATTTTTTGTTGTGTTTTCATTATAATACGTCCTTATTTTAATAGTTATTTCATTGTATATAATTTGATTTTGAAATATGTATTGCGGACTTAAAGTCAACATAATTATTTATCAATTCAGTATACCCCACACCACCAAATATTGCAATAATTTAAAATAATTATTTTCTACTGCGAAAACACCCTTCTGTTCGTAGGATTTAATCGTTGATTTGTGTAAATATTTCTTTTCCTGAAATGTGTTTTTAGCCTTTCTGCTATTAAACTTGCTTTAATACTGTTGCTAAGTACCATCACTTTAATTTCATTTGCTACGCAACGCTAAAGCCTTTTCTAAACCACCGGCATAGCCGGAGGGTTAGGTACTACAATCAGCAAAAAATAAACGAACAAGAACATTTAGAGGACAAGGTGTGCAGTTTGCGTGATCGATACGGAGAGAAAGCACTACTAAGAGCAAGTTTGATGGAAAAAATCAAACCCCAAGAAGGTAGTAACTATGGTAAAATTCATTTATCTGATAAAATTGTTTAGAATAGAAAGAGTCCGCTATAAAATAGCGGACTTTTTCTATTCTTCAAACAATTTTCTTTGTAGTAAGATATTTTTATTTCGAGCAGCAAGTGTATCCTCTCGCAAAAATATACATTTATCACTAATAAACTCAAAATGATCGCCCTCTTTTATTTCTGGAAATAGCTCGTGCATGGAAAAAGATTTTTTGACTTTCTCTGACGTTTCACACACAACAACCACACCTTCAATTCGATCAACTACATATTTCATTGGTTTTCCTCCTGCTTTTCATATCGAATATTAAATTGATTATCAATTATTCCAAATACAATTGAACCTTGATAATCAGTTCTATAAATGTTAGCAGAATTCTCCTTAATTCTATCAAGTATCTTGTCACTTGGATGATTATAAGAGTTATCATCACCAACTGAAATAACGCAGTATTTTGGATTTACGGCTTTGTAAAAATCTTTTGTGGTCGAGGTAGTACTTCCATGATGGGCTACCTTTAACACATCTGCCTTTAAATCTATATTCTTTTGAAGTAGGATTGCTTTTTCAGCCGGTTTCTCCATGTCGCCTGTAAAAAGAAAGCTTTTCTTCTTATCATAAATAAACTTTCCTACAAGTGACGTATCATTAAGGCTTTCAAAATCTCCAGCTGGTCCAAGAATTGTTATTAAACCTTTTCCAAAGCCAAATTGTTCACCAACTTTTGCTGGAGTAATCTTGAGTCCTTTGTTTGCAATAGCCGTCAAGAAATCGGTATAGGTTCTGGTTGTAGGTACGATGTTATCTGGAATTTTAGGCATAACAATCTTACCTATCTCAAACTCATTGATAACAATGTCCATTCCTCCCATGTGATCCGAATGAGGGTGTGTTACCATCACCATATCAATTTTTTTAATACCTAATTTTTTAATATAATCAACTACAATTTTACCTTTATCGTTTTCACCAGCATCAATCAAAATTGTCTTTGAGTCAGATATAATCAACGTAGAATCTCCTTGACCTACATCAATAAAATGAACTTCACAATCATTTTTGTCAACGTCAGTTTTTAAAGACACAGATTGCTTTACTTCATCAATGGTAGGAAAAAAATCAAAGTGAAATCTCTCACTAATGAAAGATAGAATTCCCCATGATAAAACTAAAGCGAGGAACACTGCCAGTACAATGTTTACTTTCTTCTGGTTTTTCTTAGATCGCCTTTTTTGCTTCTTTGCCATTTGTCATTTCCCTCTTTGTTAGTACTCTGAATTGGTTTTGCCACTGCCTTTACAAGACAATCCTTTGAATTACCAATTAAATCTTTTCTATTAGCAATCATCAATGCCTTTGTAATGATGTCGCGATTTTCAGTTTTATAATATTGCAATAATGCTCTTTGCATCGCTTTTTCTTCTTTGCTCTTGGCAACATAAACTTTTTCACCCGTATAAGGATCCAATCCAGTAAAATACATACAGGTTGAAACGGTACCAGGAGTTGGATAAAAATCTTGTACCTGTTCTGGTCGTATATTTTCTGACTTCAAAAACAATGCAAGTTCAACAGCGTCGCTAATCTTACTTCCAGGATGAGAAGACATTAAGTATGGAACTAAATACTGTTCTTTTCCTAATGACTTTGTTTTACTAAAATATTTCTTTGCAAATATCTTGTATGCCTCGATGTGGGGTTTACCCATCATATCAAGAACAGCAGCACTACAATGCTCAGGAGCAACCTTAAGTTGTCCACTGATATGATGTTCGACAAGCTCTTTAAAGAAATCATCATTTTTATCTTCTAGCATATAATCATAACGAATACCAGAACGAATAAACACCTTTTTAATCCCTTTAATTGAACGCATTTTTCTAAGGATGCCTAAATATTCAGAATGGTCAACAACAAGTTGTTTGCAAGGTGTTGGTGCAAGGCATTTTTTGTCCTTACATAAACCATGTTCAATTTGCTTTTTACAAGATGGATTTCTAAAGTTAGCAGTAGGTCCGCCAACGTCATGAATATATCCCTTAAAGCGTGGATTGTGTGTAAAGCTTTCCGCTTCACGTAGCACAGATTCCTCACTGCGACAGGTAATTTTTCTACCTTGGTGAAATGCGATAGAGCAAAAATTGCAGGCTCCAAAGCAACCGCGATTATGTGTAATAGAAAACTCTACTTCTTCAATTGCAGATACTCCACCTAGTTTTTCATAGCTTGGGTGGTATGTTCGAGTATATGGTAAAGCTGCAACTCTATCAAGTTCAGCTTGATTTAACGCTCTCATTGGAGGATTTTGTACTAGCATCATATTACCCTGACGCTGGATAAGTGTTTTTCCTACAACTTCATCCTGCTCAAACATCTGTTGGCGTGTAGCCTTGGCATAACTCGCCATATCACTTGATACAATATCTAAATCTGGACATTGTACGCCGCCCCACGGTGTACTTTTAGGATCTGTAAGATAACAAGTACCACGAATGTTAGTAATACCATTAATGTCCTTACCAGCAGCCAAACGATGTACTAGCTCTACAGTCTGTAACTCTCCCATACCATGTACAATAAGATCAGCATTACTATCAACCAAAATAGATGGTCTTACCTTATCATCCCAGTAATCGTAGTGCGCAAAACGACGCAATGATGCCTCTAGCCCACCTATAATTACAGGTTTATCAGGGAATGCTTTTTTCACCATATTGGAGTAAACTATAACTGCCCTATCTGGACGTTTGCCTGCCTTTTTACCTGCTGTATACGCATCATCTGAACGCAATCTTTTTGCCACAGTATAATGTGCAACCATTGAATCTATGTTGCCAGATGAAACAAAAAAAGCATACTTAGGTTCACCAAGTTTCTTAAAATCATCCACAGATTTATAATTAGGTTGTGCTATAATTCCAACAGTAAAGCCCTCAGCTTCAATTACTCTTGAAATAATAGCAACACCAAAAGTAGGGTGATCCACATAGGAATCACCTGTAATACAAATAAAATCTAGTTGTTCTATCCCTCTTTTTTGAAGGTCTTCTTTTGAAATCGGTAAAAAATCTAACATTATCGGAGCACAACGCTCCACCTATGTCATATATATAATAACATAAATAAAGTCATCCTCTTGCTCACGTCGCCACCTTTCATCTTCTAATAAAATCTATTCTTCTTTTTGCATTTTCATTTCTATCCATTGTTGTCTGGAAAATAAAACCTGACGTGGTTTACTTCCCTCAAATCCACCAACGATACCCTTTTCTTCCATTTCATCTATCAACCTAGCAGCTCTTGCATAACCCACTTTTAATTTGCGTTGCAAATATGATGTAGAGGCTTGTCCTGCTTCAATTACACATTCAATGGCATTAGGCATCAATTCATCAGAGTCGTTGAAGCCGCCACCACTGTCCTTAGCGGCACCCTTTTCTGGTACAGCCTGCTTTTCAATTTCCTCTATAATCTTATCATCATAATCTGCCGGCTCTTTATTTTTAACAAAATTTACCACTTGTTCAATTTCTTTATCACTCACATAACAGCCTTGAATTCTCAATGGCTTTGGCATACCAACAGGATAATACAACATATCTCCTCTACCGATAAGCTTCTCAGCTCCTGCACCATCTAAGATTGTGCGGGAATCGACTTGAGAGGATACAGCAAAGGCAATTCTTGATGGAATATTTGCCTTGATTACACCAGTAATAATATCAACAGACGGTCTTTGTGTGGCAATAATTAAATGCATTCCAGCGGCTCTTGCCATTTGTGCTAGACGACAGATAGAATCCTCAACCTCGTTAGGGGCGGCCATCATTAAATCTGCAAGCTCGTCAATAATGATTACAATCTGTGGCATTGGATCAATTTCTTCTTTTTCTTGAGCAAGAACATTAAAGCTTTGCAAATCACGCACGTTATTATCAGCAAATAATTTATACCGGTTAAGCATTTCAGTTACTGCCCAACCCAATGCGCCTGCTGCTTTTCTTGGATCGGTTACAACTGGAACTAGCAGATGAGGAATGCCGTTATACACACCAAGCTCGACCACTTTTGGATCAATCATCAAAAAGCGAACTTCACTAGGCGAGGATTTATACAGCAAACTCATAATAATGGAATTAATGCAAACCGACTTACCCGAACCAGTAGCACCCGCAATCAACATATGTGGCATCTTTCCAACGTCAGCTACAATGCAGTTACCTGCAATATCTCTTCCAAGTGCAATAGAAATTTTACTTTGAGCATTAGCAAAGTCCCTTGACTCAATCATTTCACGCATAGTGACAATGTCGGTAATTTTGTTTGGCACTTCAATGCCAACAGCAGCCTTATTAGGAATAGGTGCCTCAATACGCACACCTGCAGCTGCCAAATTCATTGCAATATCATCAGCTAATCCTGTAATCTTGCTGATTTTCACTCCAGCAGAAGGCTGAAGCTCATATCTCGTTACAGTTGGACCTCTGCTAATATTAATAATCTTAGTTTGAACACCAAAACTCTTCAAAGTATCAACAAGAAGCTCACCATTTTGCCTTTGATCCTCACTAACATCTCTATTGACATTAGTCTTTGGTGGTTTTAGGAAGCTAATTGGAGGGTAAACGTACTTATTTACAACATTATTTGCATCAGTATAAAGCTTTATTTGATCAACACTATCAACAATAGGTTCCTCAACCTCAATAAAGCCATCATGATTTAATTTTTCACCCTCAACTTCTTGACCTAATGCTTCTTCAACCAAATTATCTGTGAGTTTTTTATCATCGGATTTTTTCTCAACTTTGTTTGCTGCAATGGCTTTCTCAGCCTCTTCTATACATCTATTATTTTCCAAAGTTTGTTGTCTTTCAAGTTCAATTAAATCTTCAACGCTAGGTTTGGGCGAAGAAACTGGGTGTTGTGGTAGCACTGACTCAGGACCTAAATTTACATCTATATCAAATTTATTTTGATTTTTAATCTCTTGTGCCTCGCGCATTTGAGTATAGCCCTCTTCTATTTTCTTTACTGGTTTTGCAACACTCTTAAAAAAACCAATTAGGGTTGTACCAGTTAAAAGCATAATAAATGCGAATAGAAATAAAACAATAATTATGATTGCTCCAGTTTTTCCACACATTGCAAGCAACGGCCAACCAAAAATCGCACTGAATACACCGCCACCTTTTAACTTCCCACCATTATTAAACAACATAGCGATAGAACCCCAAAAGTTCTGTCCACTATATGGGAATTTTGTGCCTATTTCTACAAGTCCACATATCAAAGCTACAAGCACACCTGTTTGCCAAATTTTATGTTTTATTTCTCCAATAGGTTTGTCCAAAGTTGCCATTATAGCTATATAAATTAATGCAACAGGTATCACTAAGGCTGTAATTCCAAACAAACCATATAAAGCAACTTTACACCATTGCCATACGCCAGATCCAGGGATAATCTCAATGGTAAACAGCAGTACACCTATTGTAAACATAACAATTGCGGATATCTGTCTTACGCTTTTTTGATGCTGTTCATATGCAGTCTTATAATTACTGCCTGCAGTTTTACGTTTCTTTGTAGTATTATTTTTTTTTGCTGTAGTAACTGTCTTTTTTGTAGCCATACGTCCAAGCCCATCCTCTTTTGTCATTTTGGAGCATAGCTCCACCATTTCATAAATAAAGCGAAATTGGCAGAATAAATCATTACTCATGACCACTATTTGCTTTATTCTTTATTAAAATTATGTAGCCTTAAAAGGCGTATCACTTTATATATTTTCCAACGTCATATTTTCCGTTTAAATAATCATTAGGATTAGTAGAAATGATTCTTTGAATTCTTATGCCATTTTTTGAACGTTCACCTTCAAAATGAACATTGCCAATATCTTTGCAACTACTGTTGCTAACGGAATTTTGCTCATAAAATATGTCATTCATATCAATTATTGTGTGTAGTACCATTGGATTTTTCACCCTCACTAATTAATTCGTTTAAAGCTTTAATTGCGTCAGACAGTCCACCAAGGTTGTCAATAAGTCCCTCTTTTACAGCATCTTCACCATTTAAAACAGTACCAACGTCCATAACAAGCTCACCAGTATTCATCATCAGCTCTGTGAAGCGTTCCGCCTTAATTGATGAGTTAGTAGTAACAAAGTTTACAATTCTCTCCTGCATTCTTTCAAAATAAGATAATGTTTGTGGTATCCCTAAAACAAGACCAGTCATTCTTACAGGATGTATAGTCATAGTAGCTGATGGCACAATAAATGATATATTTGCACTGACAGCTAAAGGAACACCAATAGAATGACCACCACCCAAAACAATAGAAACTGTAGGTTTAGTCATCCCTACAATTAGCTCAGCAATTGCAAGCCCTGCTTCAACATCACCACCGACGGTATTGATAATAACAATCAAACCTTTGATGTCTTGACTTTCTTCAATTGCAACAAGTTGGGGAATTACGTGCTCATATTTAGTGGTTTTATTCTGTGAAGGCAAGATATAATGCCCTTCAACTTGACCAATTATAGTCAAGCAATGAATAATATTTTTTCCATTTGTAGTTATAGAACCAGTTTGAATAACCTGTTCGAGCTTTTCTTCGGCAGTAGCTTCTTCCTGTTCGTCTTGATTTTCATTTTCCTGTGAAGGCTCATCTCCACCACCTGGGTTAACAATTGTATTATTGTTCATCACTATTCCTCCAAAATCGTCAAGCTGAGAATTAGTGTTAGCCAAAATACAAACTATATACTTTTTATATACTATATTATTATAACATTTTTAAGCTCTATGTCAAATTGAAATCCCTATTTATCTGCATATAATACTATTTTGTACTATTGTCTAAAGTATGATTGTAATATCAAAAAGGTAAATTATTCTAATTTTTGAGGATAAATCGTTCTAGCATCCCCCATTTGATTGCTTGTATTTCCATTAATATTTGTATAATATTGTGGAACCTCACCGACAATAATTGTATCTATGATAACAAAATTCGTATCAATTTTTGATGATGACTTATGTAAAGGTATAATTGTGGTATAATTAAGTGTGATATTTAGCATTACTCTATAGTTGGTTTGATTAATCCCAGCGGCCGAAAACTCACTTATTATTTGTGAGTTAATATAACCCATCGGGATGATTGTAAGTTTGATATCAGGACCCCTTCCTAGAATAAAAGGATTAGAAAGTAGCGTTCCAAGTGGAAGTGCATAACTATGCGATGGCAGATTGGTGAAAGCTTTTGATACATTGCTTGTAATTTTTGATTTAATTTTATTAATAGAATTTATGTCTGTTTCTATTGATGTAATTTTATCATCCTTTCCTCTTTCAATTTTTACAATACCATTATACGGTATCTGTGTATCAGCTAAAATCTCATTTATAGTGTCTGATAAAAGATTAGTTAAAATCATCTTTGCCTGATATTCACTAGCCTTTACTAAAATAGGTCCAACAAATATTTCTAGCAAAACCGCAATTATCAGTATACTCAAAATGAATACCCTAATTGTTACATTAATCTTTCTACAATTATTTCTTTTTATATATTTTCTACTAATCATATTATCACTCTCACAAAATCAAAAATTACACTTTTCTTTTAAATTATATGCAAAAACAACAGGTTTAGTGAAAATTTAATTAATTATTTATCTTGTACAGGTTGAATATTAACAATATAATTGATATTATATTGTTAATAAATATACGTGGAGGTATAAAAAGAATGAACCATTTAAATGACTTAACAGATCTTAAGAAAGAAAATTGGGAAAATATTGTTAATTTAGCAATTAAGATATGTAATAACCCTAGCGATTATTCTCATATATGCGATGGAAAAGTGCTTGCTACCTTATTTTATGAGCCATCAACAAGGACACAAATGTCTTTCCAAACCGCAATGCTTCGTCTTGGAGGAAATATAATCGGATTTGATAATCCCCAAAATAGTTCTGTTTCAAAGGGTGAGAATCTTGCAGATACAATTCGCATAATCAGCGGATATGCCGATGCAATCGCTATGAGACACTCTATAGAGGGCGCTACCCTTGCTGCAGGACAATACACCGATTGTATCCTAATCAATGCGGGTGATGGTGGCCACTTTCATCCAACACAAACCCTCACCGACTTAGTTACAATAAAAAAAGAAATTGGTCATTTTGACAATCTAACGATAGGACTATGTGGCGACTTGAAAAATGGCAGGACTGTACATTCGCTAATTAATCTTTTGAGTCGATATGATAGCATAAAATTCATCTTGATTTCGACAGATGAATTGAAATTGCCCGATAGATTTAAACATATCATTAATGACGGCAATTGTAGTTATAGTGAAGTATTATCAATCGAAGAGGCAATATCTGAGCTTGATGTTTTGTATATGACAAGAATTCAAAAGGAGCGATTTGCAAGCGAAGAGCTTTATAATCAGCAAAAAAACGTGTATATTCTTGATTGTGCCAAGCTTGTAAATGCAAAGTCTGACTTGAAAATACTTCACCCATTGCCTCGTATTGATGAAATAGCTTCAGAAGTTGACAACGATGAGCGTGCTTGTTATTTTAAGCAGGCGAAATATGGTGTCTATGCCCGTATGGCTTTGATAATGAGTTTCATGCTACAGTCTGACAAACAAATGACAACTCTTAATGGAGAAGATTTGAATCAATGTTGTAAGAATGAGAATTGCATTACAAACCATGAGAATTATCTGAAAAATTCATTTTTAGATGTTGGAGGACAACTATACTGTGAATATTGCGATAACCCCCAATAAAAAATGTTTAATTTTATTTTCATCGCCAAACAAAGCTGGCTATACCAAGCAACTTTTAGAAAAAACTATTGCTTCACTTCCAAATAATATTGAATATGAAACAATTGACATTTATAAAACTGATATAAAACCATGCATTGACTGTAAGGCTTGCTTTAAGGGTGCATGTCCGTTTAATGATGACGGGATGCGCGAAATTCTAAATAAGATATGGCAAGCTGATATTATCATTGCTGCAACTCCGGTATATTTTAACGCTGTTCCCTCGAAGTTTAAGGCTATCTTTGATAGAACACAGCAGCTTTTTGTACAAAAAGTAATTTTGCATACTCCTGTATTTACACAGGACAAAGTGGGTATATTACTAACAACTGCTGGCTCTATTGATAGTTTTGCAACACAATCTATCAATGCAATGTTTAAAATGTTTTTTAGTACTATTAATGCCAAATTTATTGAGCATATTGCGATTACAAACTCTGATAATTTAAAATCAATTTGTATTGATGAAGTGCAGATTTCTAATATAATTAAAAGTATAAATTAAATGGAGGTATTAATATGGATTTATTACATGTATCAAACAATAGTTTTGAAAAAGAAGTTTTAGAGTCAACTATTCCTGTGCTAGTTGACTTTTATGCCGACTGGTGTGGCCCTTGCAAGATGATTACTCCTATTGTGGAGGAATTAGCAGAAGAATATTCAGACAGCCTAAAAGTTGTCAAACTAAATGTAGATGATGCAGATAAAATTGCAACTAACTATTCTGTTAGAAGCATTCCTACATTGATTTTGTTTGTAGACGGACAGCCTAAAAAACAAGTAGTTGGATTTAAATCAAAAGATGCATTGATTTTGGAATTTGAGTTGTAATTATAGAACTGAAAATGTCACCCTTTCGGGTGACATTTTTTATATCTGTTCTTTAATTTTAGTAAGCGCACCCTTTTCAAGTCTTGAAACCTGTGCTTGTGAAATGCCAATCTCATTTGCAACTTCAACTTGTGTTTTGCCTTGAAAGAAACGTAAATCAAGGATTGCTTTTTCCCGTACATTCAGACTTCTAATTGCCTGTTTTAATACAATCTCTCCAAGCCAACTCTCATCTGTATTTTTATCACCAATTTGATCCATTACGTAAATTGTGTCACCACCGTCAGAATATACAGGCTCGTACAACGAAACTGGATCAACTATCGCTTCTAAAGCTAGTACAACCTTTTGTTTTTCCATATTCATTTCGTTGGCAATTTCTTCAATTGTAGGATCCTTTAGTTTTTCATTAGTCAATCTTTCTTTTACCTGCATAGCTTTATACGCTATATCCTTAAGGGAACGACTTACTCTTATCGAGCTAAAATCCCTTAGATATCGTCGGATTTCTCCTTGTATCATAGGCACAGCATAAGTTGAAAATCTTACAGGCTGGCTCATATCGAAATTATCAATTGCTTTTATTAAGCCTATACAACCAATTTGAAATAAATCATCAAGATTTTCTCCACGGTTTACAAATCGCTGTATTACACTTAAGACCAAACGCAAGTTTCCATTTACAAGTTTATCTCTGGCGGATGCATCACCTAGCTTAACCTTTGTTAATAGCTCCATTTTTTCTTTCTCTTTTAATGTCTTTAGCTTAGATGTATTAACTCCACAAATTTCAACCTTGCAATATGCCATATATATTTACCTCACTCACAAATTAAGCTACTTTTCGCCTAATTTGAGTGTTGACAATATAATGACATTATATTCTGGGAAAATGTCCCAAAGATTATATTTCTCTATACCTTGCGCCTAATATATGCAAAAATCTCATTTCAATAACATTGTTATAAGTAGACAATAGTCTACAATCACAGTCTACTGAATGGGCAGCAATATATATGTTTTCTAGTATCTTTTCTCCGTCAATCCTTATAATTACTGGAGTATGACCAAAAACAGACTCCCCTAAAAAACGAATTTGCACCAAATCTCCAGCCTCTATCATGCTAATGTCAACGTCAATAGCATATGGACCTACATCTTCATTTGTGGTTAAAAATTTGTAAATATATTCTACAGAAGTCCAAGCTGGTGCCCTATCATTAACGTTGATATAATACCAACCATATGTAGGAGTAAAATTCATTATTTTACAGCCAACGTAAACACTTTGTGATGCATAGTTGGTGCAGTCTCCGCCTATCTTGCTGAAATCATAATATTGTTTATTTCTTGCGTATGCCCATTCACGTGCATAGGTTACTGCACTATCTCTGTCATATGGAATTTCTTTTAATGACACATCACAACCCTCCTTAAACCATTATACAAGGTTACCTTATTGTGTATTTGGTAAATATATTTCAATTTATTTCAAACTTTCTATAGTATAAGATATGACAAAAACATATAAATTGACACAAAAAAGGAAGTGCATATGCACTTCCTTTTTAATAATATTATTGGTTATTTAGCATGAGCGTGAGCTGTATTTTTTTGTTTTGCTTTTTTTTCTTTAAAATTCTGCCACATTACCCATAATGGACCTGCAATAAATATGGTTGAATAAGTACCTGAAATTGTACCAATAAGCATTGGAAACGCAAAGCTTACGATAGAAGAAACATTCATAAGAACTGCAACGATACAAACAATAATTAATGTTCCAAGCACTGCACCTGATGTACCTAATGTACGAGTCATAGTTTCGTTAATACTATTATTTACAAGTTTTTCAACAGACAACGACTTGCCATGCAAGCGTTTGTTCTCACGAATACGATCATAAATAACGATGGTATCGTTAATTGAGAAACCAAGTATCGTAAGTACAACTGCAATAAAGTTGTCATCAAGTGGAATTCTAAATATTGCAAATGTACCAAATACCAAGATCACGTCATGTATCAGTGCAATAACAGCGGTAATACCTGCTGAAAGTCCGTTAATTTTCTTAAATCTAAATGCAATATAGATAACTAAAATAATAGATGCAAATGCAATAGCAACCATACCTTTTGCAAAAAATTCTTTACCAATAGCGGGATCAACGCTTGAGTTTGATAAAAAATCAAGTTGAGCTCCATATTTATCTTTTATAGCTTTCGAGAGCACAATTTGCTTATCTGCATTTAGTCCCTCTGTGCTTGCAAGAACGATATCCAAACTATCACTGCCACCAGCAATACCATTCTTTTTATTAATTTGAACTTTTTCACCAATGGTATTTTCTACAAAGTTTTCAAATTCGTCAAAATTCACAGTACCACTATAGTTATAAGTAATAATAGAACCGCCTTTAAATGCAACATCAAGTTCGACCCCGAACACAAAAGAAACTAAAAATACGATTGAAATTAAAACAAGTGAAATAGCAAAATAAATTTTTCTTTTACCAACGAAATCATAATATTTAAGTTTCATTATTTTGCACCTCCATAAAACTTAGGATTACGGAAACACTTAAATTTAGATATTGACTTAAGCATTAATCTTGATGCTGTTACACCACAGATAAAGTTTAGCATAACACCTACTAGTAACATGTAACCGAATGAGTAAATAGCGCCTTGGGTTGCTGGGCTAAAGAAGAAGAACACAGAATTAAATACTTGTGCAAATAAGCTAGACGGTGCACCAAATGCGCCCATCAAGATAATTGCAATAATAATAACAGTTACGTTACCGTCAACTATAGCAGAAAATCCACGAGTGTAACCTGATGAGATTGCACCATCAATTGATTTTCCAGCACGAATTTCTTCCTTAATACGTTCTGATGTAATTACGTTTGCATCAACTCCCATACCGATTGAAAGAATCATACCGGCAATACCTGGAATTGTCATAGTAAAACTGTTAATACCATCAAAGAAACCAGTTGTTGCAGCAATCATACCGCCAACTTGTCCAAGTAGTGCAATTGCAGCAATTACACCAGGTAATTTGTAAAGAATAATCATATAGATACATACTAAGATAAATGCAAGGATTCCTGAGAATACCATGGCATCTCTTGCGCCCATTCCTAAAGTAGGAGTAATTGTGCTATATGTTTCAGTTTGTAGTTTAAATGGCAACGCACCAGCATTGATTTTGTTTGCCAACGCAGTTGCACTTTCTAGTGTAAAGTTACCAGAAATAGTAGCTTGTCCACCAGTAATGGCTTGTTTAACAGTGGCATTGGAAATCATCTCTTCATCCATCCAAATGGAGATTGTTTCGTTTGTTTGAGCAGCAATCATTGTAGTTGCTTCTCCAAAAGCCTTTGCCCCAACTGAATCAAGCTTCAAACTTACGTAATGCTCATTAGTTCCAGTGTCATTTGTTGGTCCGTATTGAGCAGTAGCCTCTTCTACGTTTTTACCTTCAACTAACACTTTTTCAGCTGTAGCACCAGTCATTTTACCTTCAGCATCAATTTCATAGCCCTCTCTGAAAGTCAGAACAGCTGTGTCACCAAGTTCTTTTATTGCAGCTTCTGGATCAAAGTCTACCTCTCCCTCTTTCCATGGGAAACGAACAATAATTCTGTCCTTTTTAGTATCAGTATATACCTCATAATCGGTGATATTTAACGATACAAGTCTTTGTCTCATAACTTCAGTAGCAGCATTCATTTGCGCTTCTGTTGGATTTACGTCATCTGGCGGAGTAAATGTAACATCAACGCCACCTCTGATATCTATACCCCAACGAATATTATTTGCACCCTTTACATAAATAGTTTCTTTATCACCATATGTACTACTCATGCCAAAGAACGATAGTGCTGTAAATGCAAGTATAATAATTGCAACTACAAAAAATATCGGTTTGCCAACACGTTTCATAGACTTAGCTCCTTTAGTTTTTTTATCTGATAATATTCGTACATCATAACCGTCAATCAGCATTCATAACGTTTATTATATGATAGTTTATTGTAAAAGTCAATAAAATTTTAAACAGATAGCTCTGCATTTTCTCCTAAAATTGCATTATTCGCTTTTCTGATAGGATCTATATATTCTTCAATAAATTCTTCAACCTGAGATATGCTTCTACCAACAAAATTAATTGGGACAAGTATTTTATTAATCTCATCGTGTGTCAAGTTAAATGCCTTGTCAGAACAAATCCTATCAATTAAGTCATTTTCACCGCCCTCTTCCTTAACCACTTTAGCTGCAGCAATTGAGTGAGTGCGTAGCTTTTCATGAAGCTCTTGACGGTCACCGCCTTTTTTAACAGCAGTCATCATTATGTTTTCGGTAGCCATAAATGGCAATTCTTTTAGAACCCGTTGCTCAATAACCTTTGGATAAACTACTAAGCCATCACATATGTTGAGCATAATATTTAGAATTGAGTCAACTGCTAAAAAACCTTCAGCAACAGCAATACGTTTGTTTGCACTGTCATCAAGTGTTCTCTCAAACCATTGGGTCGCTGCTGTAAATGCTGGATTTAAGCAGTCAATCATCACATAACGTGAAAGTGCTGTGATGCGTTCACTCCTCATAGGATTTCTTTTATAAGGCATTGCGGATGAGCCTATTTGGTTTTTTTCAAATGGCTCTTCCATTTCTTTAAAGTTCTGCAAAAGTCTAAGATCACAAGAGAATTTGCTAGTACTTTGGGCAATTCCGCTTAATGTTGCAAGTACTTGTGCATCAATTTTTCTTGAATAGGTTTGTCCAGATACAGGAACTACACTATCAAAATTCATTTCCTTGGCAATGTATTGATCAAGCTTTTTAATTTTTTTAATATCACCATCAAACAACTCAACGAAACTGGCTTGTGTACCTGTAGTACCTTTTGAGCCTAATAGCTGAAGATTTTGGATTCTGTACTCAGTCTCTGTTAAATCCATCAAAAGCTCATTGATCCAAAGTGTAGCACGTTTTCCTATGGTTGTAAGCTGTGCTGGCTGTAAATGTGTATATGCTAATGCTGGAAGTGCTTTATATTGCTCTGCAAATTTTGCAAGCAAGTCAATTATATTTATCAGCTTGCGACGTATCACTTCTAACCCTTCACGCATAATGATGATATCAGTGTTGTCACCAACATAACAGGATGTCGCACCAAGATGAATAATCCCCTTTGCGTTAGGACATTGAATACCATAAGCATATACGTGAGCCATTACATCATGTCGAACAAGCTTTTCACGCTCTTCGGCAACATCATAATTTATATTTTCTAGGTTCTTTTCAAGCTCTTCAACCTGTTCATTTGTGATTGGTAGACCAAGTTTCATTTCAGCTCTTGCAAGAGCCAACCAAAGTCTTCTCCATGTACGGAATTTTTTATCAGCAGAGAAGATATACTGCATCTCATTGCTTGCATACCTCGTACTAAATGGGCTTTCATAATTACTTTTCATATTTAGGAGCATTCCTGCTCACGACCACCTTTCGCCGTAAATTTCATTCTAGATTTCACACATACATATTAAATTTGACTTTACAATTTTACCATAAATATCAACTTAAAACAAGCAGAATATTAACCTTTTGGGAAGTGAAAAAGTCCGCTGTTTAACAGCGGACTTAGGTTTATTTATTCTTCTGTGGTTATATACTTTTTACCGTAGTTATCATATAAAACATCGACTAAAACTTGAGCTAATTTAAGTAACATTAACACTCCACCAACAAAGCATATGATCTTCAATAAACATTTCATACGAATTCTCCTCTATTTCTATATCTATAAATATATATTAGCAAAAAACGCAAAATAATGCAAGCTATTCAATCTTATTTTAGCTAAATATTTTCTTATATAGATCATTCTTTTTCAGCGCAATCATAAGTGGGATTCCTAAGCCATAACATACAACAGCTTGACCTATAAAAACGGATAATGCATTCAATAAGAAAAAGTGAATTTCCAGCGGATTAAACATCAATGTTAGCTCAAATCCAATAACCAATGCATTAATTAACACTGGAGGAAGTGGGCAAAGCAGATATATTATCCATTTGTTGTCTACTTTTCCAAGATAGTATGTCATTATTGCTGCGATTAATGAGGCTGCTGTTCCAAAAATCGCATCCATTAATCCCAGCGGATTTACTCCAATGAAAAAACCTACCAAATTAGCGAGTGCACAACCAAGTGTCAAACCAGGAATTGCGGTTACAGTAAATACCGGTAAAATTGTAAGCACTTCACTTACCCTATACTGGATTTGCCCAAATGACATAAAAAATGTTGCAAATGTAATTGCAGCATAGATACCAGCAATCATTGCTATTTTAGTCATTTTACGTGTTTTATTTGCTTTGTTCAGTGACATAACTCTTTACCCCCCTTTGCATTTAAAGTAAGCGAGGTGTAGAATTTCGTTACCTGTAACTTGAATTTTTTCAATTTAAACATTCCTCTCGTAGTTTTATTTAAAGTCAGGAGCTTGCGACTGACCGTGGGCATTGCTGCCCATCATACAGAAATCTGTACCGCTAATAAGTATATCAAAAAAAGAGCTCTATGTCAATTTAGACATAGAGCTCTTTTAAGTATAACTTTTATTCGGTAATGCCACAGCATTTTTTATATTTCTTTCCGCTTCCGCAAGGACAAGGATCATTTACACCTATTTTTTCTTTTCTAACAGGTTGTTTTTTAACCGATTTGTCTTGGTCTCCGTGGAATGCCATAGTTGGTTTTGCAACCTGCTCACGTTTTACGTCATTTTGTGTTTGAAAACGCACTGTTAGCATCATTTTAAATGTATCTTCCCTAATTGAAGCAATCATTTCGTCAAACATATCAAATCCTTCAACACGATATGCCACAACAGGGTCATGTTGTCCGTAGGCACGAAGATTGATACCTCTCTTTAACTCGTCCATTGCGTCAATGTGGTCAATCCATTTTGTATCAACATTTTTGAGTAATACTACACGCTCAAGTTCGCGCATTGTTTCTTCACCAAACTCGTTTTCTCTTGCAGCATAAATAGCATTTGCCTTCTCAAGTAAAGTATTGATAATATCTTTCTTATTTATATCCGATAACTCATGTACAGTATAGTTAAAATCATCCTCAGTAGTAAGTAAACCTAAATAATGGTCACGTAAACCTTCAATGTTCCAATCATCATGAATATCATTGTCAACCAAATATTGATTAACGTCATCCGTTACAGTTTCAATAAGCATCTTACTAACAATATCTTTCAAGCTATCATTATTAAGCACTTTTGCACGTTGACCATAAATAATAGCACGTTGCGTATTCATAACATCATCATATTTTAGTACGTTCTTACGAATACTAAAGTTTCTACCCTCAACCTTGCGTTGTGCAGACTCAATAGAATTTGTTAATATTTTAGTTTCAATCGCTTGATCTTCATCAACATTTAATCTTGTCATTAAATTTTGTATCTTTTCGCCACCAAATAGACGCATTAAATCATCTTCAAGAGATAAGAAAAATCTACTAGCACCAGGGTCTCCTTGGCGTCCAGAACGTCCCCTAAGCTGATTATCAATACGTCTTGATTCATGACGTTCAGTGCCAATGATAAACAGACCTCCAGCTTCCCTAACTTTGTCTGCCTCGGGTTTAATTTGATCCTTGAATTTTTCCTCAGCATCATGATATTCTTTTCTGAGCGCTATGATTTCTTCATCATCCGTTTCACTGAAACTCGTAGCTAGAGCAATTTGCTCGTCAGTCAATCCCTTCTTTTTAAGTTGCGCAACTGCAAGATGTTCCGCATTACCACCAAGCATGATATCAGTACCACGTCCAGCCATGTTAGTAGCAATTGTAACTACACCATACTTACCAGCTTGTGCAACAATTTCAGCCTCTTTTTCATGTTGTTTTGCGTTTAACACTTCATGCTTAATACCTCTACGTTTAAGCATGGAACTCAAAAGCTCAGATTTATCTATCGAAACAGTACCAACAAGCACAGGTTGTCCTTTGGTATGGCTTTCAATTACTTGTTCAATAACAGCATTAAATTTAGCTTGCTCTGTCTTGTAAATAACATCATCATCGTCTTTTCTAACAGAAGGTTTATTGGTAGGAATTTCTATAATATCAAGGTTATATATCTCGCCAAACTCTGCTTCCTCGGTCATAGCAGTACCTGTCATACCAGAAAGTTTAGTATAAAGTCTAAAATAGTTTTGGAATGTAATTGTTGCAAGAGTTTTTGATTCTCTTTCAACCTTTACGCCTTCTTTGGCTTCAATTGCCTGATGTAATCCCTCACTATAACGACGACCTATCATTAGACGGCCTGTAAACTCATCAACAATTAAAATTTCACCATCTTTTACAACATAATCAACGTCAGATTTCATGATTCCATGGGCACGAATTGCTTGATTTATATGATGTTGAACTGTTAAATTCTCAGCATCCATCAAGTTTGCTACATGAAAAAAAGATTCAGCTTTTTTTACGCCAGTTGGAGTTAGTGTTACTGTCTTTGACTTTTCATCAACAATATAATCTGCCTCAATGGTGTCATCAAATTCCTCTTTGTCATCTTGTTCAACAACTTTATGAACTTTCAAACGCTTAGCAAAATTATCAGCAAACTGATATAAATCAGTAGACTTGTCGCCAGGTCCAGAAATAATCAGCGGTGTTCTTGCCTCATCAATTAGGATTGAGTCAACCTCATCGACAATTGCGTAATGAAAATCACGCTGAACCTTGTCATTTTTATAAGTAACCATGTTATCGCGAAGATAATCAAATCCTAGTTCATTATTTGTTGCATAGGTTATGTCACTATTATATGCAACTCTTTTTTCTAAAGTAGACATATCGTGAATAATAAGTCCAACAGAAAGCCCCAAATATTTGTAAACCTTACCTACCCACTCAGATTGGTATTTTGACAAATACTCATTGACAGTTACAACATGAACACCATTACCAGTTAACGCATTTAGATATGCAGGCAACATAGCAACAAAAGTTTTACCTTCACCAGTTTTCATCTCAGCAATTCTGCCTTGATGCAAAACAATACCACCTAATACTTGTACTGGGAAGTGTTTGATACCAATAACACGCCAAGAAGCCTCTCTGCAAACCGCAAAAGCGTCAGGCAGAATGTTGTCTAAGGTCTCGCCATTAGACAAACGCTCTTTTAAGATGTTTGTTTGTTCTCTTAGCTCTTTCGGTTTCATTGCTTGATACTTTGGCTCAAGGTCAATAACTTGTTGCTTAATTGGCTCAATTCTTGAAAGCTCACGCTTGCTGTATGAACCAAACAGTTTTTCTAGAAATGCCATTGTTTCACCTCATATATATTTTTATACTGTAATAATACAATTTTCTTTATATATTATATATGCTTATCCGCCTGTTTTCAAGGCTTATTTATGAATATTTTAATAAGTTATATAATTGTATTAAACAGTTTTCACCCCAAGCATGCTTATTTTAGTTATTTCTTACTGATAAAATTTGCAATTTAACGCAAGTTAATTTTAAAAACATATCTTATTTAAGTGTACATTCCATTATTCTACAAATTAGGAGTTTATTACAATAACTACTTTGCAGTATAACGTAAATGATAACGTAAAATAACATACAATATGTAAACAATTGTTAAACTAATCACAAAAATTTGACTTCCTATTGATTTAATTAAAAATATTGACTATAATAAGAACTAGTGTAAAATATATTAAAATATATTTTACTCAGGAAATTAATATCGCTTAACCCTTTTTAGGGGTGAATCGAAAGGAGTAGAAATATGAACTATTCTCATGAAGTCGAGAGAATGTGCACTATCACAAAAGGTGCGAAACATGGCCCTGCACCAATTCCTGAAGAAGGAAAATGGGTAAAAGCTTACAACGTTACTGACATTTCTGGTCTTTCACATGGTGTGGGTTGGTGTGCGCCACAACAAGGTGCTTGCAAACTTACTCTAAACGTTAAAAACGGCATTATCGAAGAGGCTTTGGTTGAAACTATTGGTTGTTCTGGTATGACTCATTCCGCTGCTATGGCTGGTGAAATTTTAACTGGAAAAACTATTCTTGAAGCACTTAATACTGACCTTGTTTGTGATGCAATCAACGTTGCTATGAGAGAGATTTTCCTACAATTAGTTTACGGTAGAACTCAAACTGCTTTCTCTGAGGACGGTCTTCCAATTGGAGCTGGACTTGAAGATTTAGGAAAAGGTTTACGTTCACAAGTTGGTACTATCTTCTCAACATCTGCAAAAGGCGTTCGTTACATGGAAATGGCAGAGGGTTATATTCTTAAAGTTGCTCTTGATGGCAACTCAGAAGCTATCGGTTACCAATTTGTAAGAGTTGGAAAAATGCTAGAGGACATTCGTCACGGCGTTGATCCTACAACTGCTTACGAGAAAAACATTGGTACTTATGGTCGCTGGGATGATGCTGCTAAATACATCGATCCTCGTGAAGAATAAGAAGATATTAGATAAAGGAGGAACCAAAAATGGCTAATTTTGAAAGTAAAGAAAGAAGAATGCCTAAGATTGAAAAATGTCTTGCAGAACATGGATTTAAAACACTTGAAGAAGCAAGAGATCTTTGTCTAGAAAGAGGCATCAATGTTGAAGATATAATTAAAGGTGTTCAACCGATTGCATTTGATAATGCTGTTTGGGCATACACACTAGGCACCGCTATTGCACTTAAAAAAGGCGTAAAAAAAGCTGACCAAGCTGCTCGCTTAATCGGCGACGGTTTGCAAGCATTCTGTATTCCTGGCTCTGTTGCTGAGCAACGCGTCGTGGGTAAAGGTCATGGTGATCTTGGTGCAATGTTACTACAAGAAGAAACAAATTGTTTCTGCTTCGTAGCAGGACACGAATCTTTTGCTGCTGCTGAAGGCGCAATTGGTATTGCTAGAACTGCTAACAAGGCTAGAATATCACCACTAAGGGTTATATTAAACGGTCTTGGTAAAGATGCAGCTTATATTATCTCTAGAATTAATGGTTTCACATATGTTGAAACTAATTATGACTTTGGAACTGATGAGATAAGCATAGTTCGTGAAGTTGCTTTCTCAAACGGCGAAAAAGCTGCTGTTAGAGTATATGGTTGTAACGATGTTCTTGAAGGCGTTGCAATTATGAAAATGGAAAAAGTTGACGTTTCTATCACTGGTAACTCAACTAACCCAACTCGTTTCCAACATCTAGTTGCTGGAACATATAAAAAATGGTCCACAGAAACTGGAAACAAATACTTCTCAGTTGCTTCAGGTGGAGGAACTGGACGTACACTTCATCCAGATAACGTTGCTGCAGGTCCTGCTTCCTATGGTTTAACTGACTCAATGGGACGTATGCATGGAGATGCTCAATTTGCTGGTTCTTCTTCCGTTCCTGCTCACGTGGAAATGATGGGACTAATCGGTATGGGTAATAACCCTATGGTTGGCGCCACTGTTGCTTGTGCAGTTGCTGTTGAACAAGCTAATAAATAATTTGGTATTATAATATAATTTTTAAAGCCTCTGTGTTTAACACAGAGGCTTTAATCTTTTAAGCTTTATAGTCAATCGTTATTTTCTTGCACTTTTGGCAATTATAGACTGCAGCCCTACTTTTAAGCATTTATTCGCCACAATAT
>JBAQWI010000304.1:0-3536 GCA_049298835.1 Oscillospiraceae bacterium | reverse complement strand
CAGCATTACTTCGTGGTGCAAGAGGAAACTCAGGCGTTATTCTATCCTTATTGTTTAGAGGCTTTTCAAAAGGATTAAAGGGCAAAGTAGAAGCAAATGGACAAGATTTGGCGGCGGCATTAACTTTAGGTGTAGATGCTGCATATAAAGCTGTAATGAAGCCAACTGAGGGCACAATTTTAACAGTGGCAAGACTTGCTGCAGAATCTGCAACCCAATTGGCATTGCAGACCAATGATCCTCAAATTATATTTGACGAAATCGTTGCAAAGGCAAAGGAAGCGTTAGCACAAACTCCAGAGCTTCTACCAGTGCTAAAAAAAGCAGGCGTTGTTGACGCAGGTGGAATGGGCTTGGTAGTCATTTTTGAGGGAATGCAAAGTGTATTTAATAACAATAAAATGATTGAACTTCTTTCACTTGAAAAGACTAAGAATGAGACAGTTAACCCAGTTTTGAATGCAGTTGCCGACTATGATGGCGAGATTACATTTGGCTATTGCACAGAGTTTATCGTAGATAAAGCTCCAAACTGCTCAGACCCACTAAAACTTAGAGCATACTTAGAATCAATCGGCGACAGCGTTGTTTGCGTTGATGACGATGATATTATAAAAATACATGTTCATACCAATAACCCAGGAAACGCTATCCAAGAGGGATTAAAATTTGGTCAATTGATGAATATGAAGATTGACAATATGCGTATTCAGCATCAAGCCAAAGTTGTTGAGGCGGCTTACGTAAAACAGGGTGATGAATATGCGCCTGTTAATCCTGAAAAGCAATTTGGATTTGTTGCTGTTGCTGCTGGTGCAGGGTTGCAAGAATTATTCTATGACTTGGGCGTGGATAAAATTGTTAGTGGCGGTCAAACTATGAACCCTAGTACAGATGATATCCTAAAAGCAATTATGGCAACTCCGGCTGAAACTGTGTTTGTATTGCCTAATAATAAGAATATTATTATGGCGGCAGAACAGGCTGTTAAACTTGCAGATAGACGTGTTTGTGTACTTCAAACCCGTACAATTCCGCAGGGAATTTCTGCCATGCTTGCGTTTGATAATGACCAAACTTACAGTGAAAATCGTCTTTCAATGACAAAACAGTTTGATTTAGTACAGACTGGTTTGATTACCTTTGCGGCTCGTGATTCTGATTTTGATGGTCATGCAATTAAAAAAGGTGAGATTTTAGGACTTGATAACGGTAAACTATCTTTTGTAGATAAAGAGCTTAATAAAGCGATTATGCGTCTAACAAAGGTGCTTACAAAGAAATCTGCTGGAACATTTATTACTATCATTTATGGTAGTGATGTATCTGATGAGCAGGCTGAAAAATCATTTGCGCTGATAAAAGAAAAATATGGTGATGATTATGAGATTAACCTTATAAATGGTGGGCAACCAGTTTATTACTATATGATATCTGTTGAATAAAATACTATAAATGCTTGACAGTTTATATGCGTTGTGCTATAATTTGTTTGTTTTTAGGGTCTTGTGCAAATTACATTGCCAAAGACAGGAATACACTGACCATTCCATCATGGAATTGAGGCCTACGGACAGCCGGGTCAACTGCCGATTGCAACTATGTTGCATTATTGATTGAGTTAAAAGCTCAAATTTTATAAGTTGGTTACTTCATAACCGCGTGTACCAAATACACACTTGTGAAACGGTCAATAAGAGTAGTAAAAGTAAGTTCTTGCTATATAGACTCTAACCTCTATAAATCGTGAATAAATAAAATGAATGTAAGTTCAATAATAAATAATACACTTAAATTAGAAATGACTAATCTCAGGTTGTGTTGTGGTATGCCACAATATTACCTGGGATTTTTTGTTTTGGAGGTTTTTATGGAAAATAAACTAAAGCTTTATGGTTTTAATAATCTTACTAAGTCGCTTAGTTTTAACATTTATGATGTTTGCTATGCAAAAACTGAAAGAGAGCAAAGAGATTATATTGCATATATTGATGAGCAGTATAATGCTGAACGACTTACAAATCTTCTATATCATGTAACGGATATGATTGGTGCTCATGTTATCAATGTATCTAAACAGGATTACGATCCGCAAGGGTCAAGCGTGACTTTCTTGATAGCAGAACAAGCAATGATACCTGCTATCAGTGGTGACACTGTTGTTGCACATCTTGATAAAAGTCATGTAACTGTGCATACTTATCCAGAATATCACCCTGACAACTCAATCGCAACTTTTCGAGTTGATATAGATGTTGCGACCTGTGGAGAGGTCACCCCGCTGAGTACACTTGATTTTCTCATTGGCAGTTTTGACTCAGATATCATTACGATGGATTATCGTATTCGAGGGTTTACAAGAGATTTGGCTGGTAAAAAACTTTTTATTGACCACAATATAACCTCCATTCAGGATTATATTGATTCAAAGACAATAGCAAAATATGATGCAATTGACATCAATATGTATCAATCAAATATTTTTCACACGAAAATGCTTATCAAAGAAGTGGATTTGCAAAACTATCTTTTTAATACTGATGTTTATGAAATTGCACCAAAGACAAGACTAGATATTACAAATAGTTTAAGAAGAGAAATGATTGAAATTTTCAGTGGAATGAATGTATATTAGGAGGATAAATAGGATTGAATAAAATCACTCAAAATAAAGCACCAATTTACGAGGCGTTGGAACAATTTAAAAAGATGCGTGTCGTCCCTTTTGATGTTCCTGGACATAAGAGAGGGAAAGGAAATAAAGAACTAACTGACTTTTTAGGCGAAAAGTGCCTTAGCGTTGACGTAAATTCTATGAAACCACTTGATAACCTTTGCCACCCTGTTGGCGTGATAAAAGAAGCTGAAGAACTAGCGGCAGAAGCTTTTAGTGCAGCACACGCATTTTTTATGGTAAACGGTACAACCTCGGCAGTTCAGGCAATGATTTTATCTGTGTGTAAAAAAGGAGATCAGATAATACTCCCACGAAATGTGCATCGCAGTGTTATTAATTCACTTATCTTGTGTGGTGCAATACCTGTATACATTAATCCACAGATGAACGAAAAACTTGGAATTGCACTAGGCATGTCACTTAGTGATGTAAAAAAAGCAATCAGTGAAAACCCAAATGCAAAGGCAGTTTTAATCAACAATCCAACCTATTATGGAATTTGCTCTAACCTGAAAGCAATTACAGAGTTGGCACATCAAAATAATATGCTTGTTTTGGCTGATGAGGCTCACGGGACGCATTTTTACTTTGATGATAATTTGCCAATCTCTGCTATGGCTGCTGGTTGCGATATGTCCTCTGTTAGTATGCATAAGTCAGGCGGATCTCTGACACAAAGCTCATTTTTGCTTTGCGGTAAAAATGTAAATGAAAACTATGTTCGCCAAGTTATCAACCTAACACAAACTACAAGTGGATCTTACCTCCTGCTATCCAGTCTTGATATTTCTCGTAAAAATTTAGCCCTTAACGGCAAAGAAATATTTACCAGAGTTGCTTCTCTTGCAGAGTATGCAAG
>JBAQWI010000303.1:0-2404 GCA_049298835.1 Oscillospiraceae bacterium | reverse complement strand
TTGCCTATAATCCTTGCACGCAAACCTGGCAGCACGGCGCTGCACCATTTCTAGAGTATTTATATGTTTTGCATTGTGTGGGTCCCAACAAGAAGAAGCATATTCTAAAGAAGGTCTCACCAGAGATTTATATGCCATACTCTTAACTTCTCTAGAGCAACCATGAATGTTCCTCCTAAGCATACCCAGTGTCCTTGATGCCTTTTTTACAATCCCGTCAACATGCACATCCCATTTCAAATCATCTTGGATAGTGACACCCAAGTAAGGATGAGATTTGACAACTGACAGATAAGAACCCTTCATGGAATAATTATGGAGAACTGGGTGATGCTTCCTAGTCATGTGCATAATGTTACATTTTTTAACATTAAAGCACATTTGCCAAAGATCTCCCCAGTCACAGAGGTGGTTCAAATCGTCTTGGAGTACATTAGCATCACGTTCTGACCTTATTGTCCTATATAAAACACAGTCATCAGCAAAAAGCCTAATTTCAGATCCGATACCCTCAGTAATGTCATTAACATATAAAAGAAAGAGCAAGGGTCCAAGGACTGTACCCTGAGGTACTCCAGATATGACATCTGACCAATCACTACTTCACCCATTTACCACAACTCTCTTGTCTCCTGTTGGCAAGGAAAGAGGCAACCCAGCTTAATGTAATACCTCTAATACCATAACAATGTAACTTGGACTTCAGTCGTTCATGTGGAACCGTGTCGAATGCTTTACTAAAATCTAGAATAGCTATATCGACCTGTTCCCTTCTGTCCAGAGCAGAAGCCCAGTCATCTATTGCGAGAATGAGTTGTGATTCACATGAATGATTTGGCCTAAAGCCATGCTGCCTTGGAGTGAGTATGGAATTTTGCTCAAGATGACGACTTATTGAGGAGTAAACGACATGTTCAATAACTTTTGACACAATACATGTAAGTGATACTGGTCTATAATTTTCAACAGAATCCTTTCTACCCTTTTTGTATAAGGGAGTAACATTTGCATCCTTCCAGTCAGAAGGCACTTGACCTAATTCCAGGGATCTGTTAAAAATTAAACAAAGCATCGGAGCAATCTCTTCAGCACATTCCTTCAAGAATCTAGGTGACATACCATCTGGTCCCTTGGCTTTGGTTGGGTTCAAATTTTTCAAAAGTTTTATAATACCTGGTAGAGTTACATGTATATTTGGCATGCTAGTAACATTAGATTTCCTAAAAGGAACAAAAGACATATTCTCCCTAGTGAAAGTTGAGGAAAAGAAGCCATTTAGCAAGCCAGTCTTTTCCTTATCACTTTCAACTGTAAGACCATTATGAATGAGACCGGGAATCGAATTGCTGTCAGTTCTCTTGCTACGAATAAATCTATAAAAATTTGAAGGAGCATGTTTTATGTCACCAATAATCGACTTTAGATAATCGTTATATGCCACAGAGACAGCTGATTTAGCACGTTTCCTAGCCTCAACAAATGCACTTTCATCATGATCAGATTAACTTTTCACAAATTTCCTTGACAAAGCATCACAAAGCATCATGAATTCTAATAAGACGCTTCACCTGCCTTGTGATCCAGGGTGGACAATTATTGAAAGTTTTGAGAGTTTTTGTTGGCACATGCTTTTGAATAATTTTATTGACTGATGTCAGAAAACAAGACCAGTTTTCATCAACTGAACAATTTCCGACTGTTCTGCCGAACAGCTCACTGACCTCAACTAATTCTTTTTTAATGGCTTTCCAGTTTGCTTTATTGTATTGATACACTGTATGAGGAGTTTTCAATATATTTTGAACTTTTTCTTTAATAAAAAACTTTATATAGCAGTGATCAGAGACAAGTTGACACACTTTTAAATTATTTACCAGACCTGGATATGATGAAAGAACTAGATCAAGCAAATTTGACGAGTTCACTCCGAATCGTGTTGGACCATCAACCAATTGTGCAAGAAAGAAATCATTTACAAGATTAAAAATCGGACATGCCAAATTATTTTCAGAGTGAGCATTAAGTGAATCCGACCAATTTGCCTCCGGGTAATTGAAATCACCAGTTATGATTACATGAGGTAATACCTGTCCCCTCCCTAACAATTTATCAAGAACATCCCTAAATGTATTCAAATAAACAATAAGACTATTTGGTGGCCTATAAAAGGAACATACAAATAAAGGCGTTGATTTTCCACGACTGATTTTGACCCAAACCGACTCAGTGTCCGAATCCATATCAAAACACTGACAAGATACCAATCTATCTGAGACCGCTACCAAAACTCCACCACCATTTGTGTCCCTATCCTTTCTATAAACAATGTAATTTCTAGGAAAGAGCTCAGATGAGCTGACCGTGCCATCAATACGAGTCTCTTGTAAGCAAATGATATCAGGTT
>JBAQWI010000302.1:0-7978 GCA_049298835.1 Oscillospiraceae bacterium | reverse complement strand
ACTAATACAAACATTCCCAATTAAGGAATGTTTGTATGTTTACAAAAATACTGCCATTAGGAGGTAGCCATGAACAAAAAAATATCATTAGGTGCAGCAATTGCTTTTATGGCGATTTTGGCTGGAATTACATTTTGCATTACAATGATGGTATCACTTAATCACTTTAATGAGAAGGTGCTTAATGTAAAGGCCCGTGAAGAGATGTATAAAAAACTATCTGATGTTGATAGAAATGCAAGACAAAATTTCTCAGGTACTATCAACGAAGAAGTACTAGCTGATTCGTTATCTGCTGGATATATTAGGGGATTGGGCGATAAATATTCATCTTATTTAACGAAAGATGAGTATGAGCAAAAAATGCTTGAACTCTCAGGAAAGCTTGTGCAAATTGGTGTAACTGTTCAAAAAGATCAAACAGGTTACGCTAAAATCACTAAGATAATGAAAGGCTCTCCAGCAGAGCAAGCTGGTATGATAGTTGGAGATTTAATTGTTTCTATTGGCGATGCTGACCTAAAAGCTGTCACATTAGTAAACATTGAAAGATTGCTCAAGGGCGAAGTTGGCACAAAACTCAATGTTGTCTATAGACGTGATGGCGTTGATACTCAAAAGGATATTCAACGTAAAGATATTGAGATAAAGTATGTCGAATATCGTTTGATGGGAGCCAATGGCTATATTAAAATTATTGGATTTAATGATAAGACATATAACCAGTTTAAAAATGCGGTAGATGATTTGGTGCGACAGGGTGCAGATGCCTTCGTTTTTGATTTAAGAAATAATAATTCAGATTCAATTGAAGCTGCAAACAGTATGCTGAATATGTTATTACCAGCAGGTGAACTTGGCACAAAGAAGAACAATGCGGGAGAAATTACTTCATTGGGATCTTCTGATAAGTATGAACTTGCTCTTCCTATGGCAACAATTATAAATGGAAAAACTGGTAATGCAGCTGAATATTTTGTTGCTGTGTTGAGAGATTTTAAAAAGGCAACATCAACTGGAACAATAAGTTTCGGTAAAGCAGTAATTCAAAAAATATTTCAGATAAATGACGGAAGTGCAATTAACATCACAACTGAGCACTTTCTTCCTCCATCTGGTGCAGAAATCAATGGTGTGGGAATTAAACCAGACTATGAAGTTAAGCTTACACCAGAGCAAGAACAAGGTGCTGAGTTGCTAACAGATGAAACTGATCCTCAAATTCAAAAGGCAATTGAGATTGTAAATTCTAAAAAAGAAGCATAGTGTAATATAAAATGTATAACCGCATATATATTGGATAAGCTGCATTGTAGCTTATTCAATATGCTTTTAATAGGGACTTGTTTAAAAAAGAAATAGTAGTAATAATTTCTTTTTTAAATGCAGATAATAACCCGTTAAAAGGGAAATGGCGGTTTGTATGTTTACAATTGTCACGCAGCAGAATAAGGCTGATAGAAAGCTGTTTTCAAAGAAAATGAAACTCACGAATATTAAGAAAAATGGTGTATCATTTTCTCTGGTTGAAATCAAAAGACAATCTTGTATGAAAAAACCGAAAATTTTATCTACAATAGGAAATTCGAGAGTTATTTTGTCAAAGTCTTTTGGATTATTTGCAGACAAGCAGTTTAATTTTGTCGATGAATCTGTTTACTCATTTAAGTTAATGCAAAATGGAGTAAAGTATCTTTTGGAGAAAAGCATTTGCATTAAAAAGCATATGTCAGTAACACTAATTGATATTCAATGTAGATACCAAGGACTTGCTGATATACTGATTAAGCATTTTAACACACTTAGAATTGTAACGAACCGCAAAGAATTATATCAAAACTACGTTGATACAAAGTTGTATGATTGTGGTGCCACCGTTATAATTGAAACAAGTGTAAAGTCCTTACACAATACGGCGGTGTTTATTTCTCCAGATGGCATACTGTTTGATAAGATGAATAACTCATCTGTGGTAGTGATATCCGTATCAAACATACCAAACTCAAATGCCATGATAATTCATTCATTTAGAGCAAAAACCCCGTCAAAATACCTTAACGTTATGCCAATTGAAATTTGCGAGCATTCCTATCAAGCGGCACTGTACAATTACTGTGGAATTAGGAATCTATCAGCTTTGTATCCAGTAAAAGTGACGGTAAACACTATAGAAACAAGTATTGATGAAATAACATTAATTCCAAGCGAAAGGCATTCCTAATGGAGATAGTATAAAAAATTAACTTTTTGGCTATTGACATAAATTAGCAACTTCTATATAATTAGAATATTGTATATCAATATTGGGTTAAATAGTTAGGTTATTATTTGAGGAATTGTCTCTTGTCGAATAGTTCGACAAATGCAAAAATATATAATTTATTAGGAGGAAATACAATGGCTGGAAAACAAATTCTGCTTACGTCTGAGGGACTAACAAACCTTGAACATGAACTAGAACAGTTAAAAACTGTAAAACGTAAGGATGTTTCTGAAAAAATAAAAGTAGCATTATCATTTGGTGATCTTTCTGAGAATAGCGAATATGATGAGGCTAAGAATGAACAAGCTATGGTAGAGTCAAGAATAGTTGAAATTGAACAAATGTTTAAAAATGTGTTGATTCTTGATGAAGATGGAATTTCGACCGATTCAGTAAGTGTTGGTTCCAAAATTACAGTAAGACATATTAAATCTGATAGAGTTGATACTTATAAAATTGTAGGTTCTACTGAAGCATCACCTACAAATAAAAAGATTTCAGATGAATCACCTGTGGGAAAAGCTATGCTTGGACATAAGGTTGGAGATATTGTTGATGTTGAAGCACCTTCCGGTGTAAATCAATTTGAAATCATTGAGATAGCTAAGTAATTTTACAGTTAGGGGAAGTACAAAATGAGCGAGAACAATAATACTGAAAACGTAATAGTAGAGGATATAGGCGATCTTTTAAAGGTTCGTCGTGAAAAGCTTGCAGGTTTAAAAGCTGCAGGAAATGATCCATTTGAGATTACAGTTTATGACGTTGACTCATATGCTAAAAATATCGAGGATAAGTTTGACGAGTATGAGGGCAAAATGGTCTCTCTCGCTGGTAGAATTATGAGCAAACGTGATATGGGTAAAGCAAGTTTTATTGACATACAAGATATGACTGGGCGTATCCAATCATATGTGAGAAAGGATCACGTTGGTGACGATACTTATGTTGGTTTTAAAAAGTTTGATATCGGCGATATTATCGGAATTAAAGGCGAGGTTTTCCGTACACAAAAGGGACAAATCTCAATTAAAGCCGAGTCCGTTGTTCTTCTTTCAAAATCACTGATTCCACTCCCAGAAAAATTTCATGGATTAAAAGATACTGATTTGCGTTATCGTCAACGTTACGTTGATCTTATTGTAAATCCTGACGTTAAGGATGCTTTCATTAAGAGAAGTAAAATTATCAAAGAGATTAGAAATTATCTTGATGAAAAGAGCTTTATTGAGGTAGAAACTCCTATTTTGCAGACAATTGCGGGTGGTGCAGCGGCAAGACCGTTTAACACACATCACAATTCTCTCGATTTGGATATGCATCTTAGAATTTCACTTGAGCTTTATCTAAAGCGCCTAATCGTAGGCGGTTTTGACAGAGTTTATGAAATTGGTCGTGTTTTCAGAAATGAAGGTATGTCCGTAAGGCATAACCCAGAGTTTACACTACTTGAGTTATACCAAGCGTATACTGATTTTAATGGTATGATGGACTTGACAGAAGAACTAATAAAAACTGTGGCACAGAGCGTTGTTGGAACAAAAATTCTTCCTTATGGAGATATCACAATAGACCTTGAAAAGCCATTTGAAAGACTGTCAATGCTTAATGCGGTTAAAAAATATGCAAACATCGACTTTAATGAGATTGAAACTTTAGAAGAAGCACGTGCGCTTGCTAAAGAACATCATATTGGTTATGAGGAACGTCATCTGAAAGGTGATATCTTAAACCTATTTTTTGAACACTACGTTGAAGAGCATTTGATACAACCAACCTTTATTACAGAACATCCTGTAGAGATTTCTCCGCTCGCAAAGAGAAAACCTACGGATAAAGATTACACGGAAAGATTTGAGCTGTTTATCGTTGGACGTGAGCACGCAAATGCATTCTCTGAACTTAATGATCCAATTGATCAAAGAGAGCGTTTTCTTCATCAAGTTGAGCTGAAGAATGCTGGCGATGATGAAGCAACCGATATGGACGAGGATTTCTTAACAGCATTAGAGTATGGTATGCCTCCAACAGGTGGATTAGGAATAGGTGTTGACCGTCTTATTATGTTGCTTACTAATTCTGTTTCAATTAGAGATGTGTTGTTATTCCCAACTATGAAGCCAGAAGCGAAACACTAAAATAATAATTTGAGGGACGTGAGATAATGTCTGAATACGAAAAATATAAAAAGGACAGGCAGAAGCTCGTTGAGGTAGCAAAAGTAAAAATGAGCACACCTGACGGTGGTGCGGGCGCAATCAAAGAGGACTATCAGCCGCTAAAGCCAACTACGTTCCAAGGTAAATGGCAAAACTATTGGTACCACTATAAATGGCTTACATTTGGTTCAATAATTGCTACAATATTAATCGTAATGTTTGCTTGGCAGGTCATTTTTAAAACAGTAAATGATGCACAAATGACACTTGTAACTGAAGTTCCATTTGACAGTATGGCAGGCTCATTTGAAACTAAACTAAGTAATATTGCAACTGACTATACAAAAAATGGGAAAATTGATATTGATATCATACCTATACAACAGGATATTACTGGTAAAAATTTAATGTCTCCTGAAATGGCACAAGCTAATTACGTGAAGTTGGCGGCAGGACTTTCGACTCTTGACAGTTTTATTTACATGGTAGATGAATCAAGTTATAATTATCTAAAGACATTAGAACTAAGTTTTATGGATTTATCTGAACTGGTTGATCCAGGAAAATTGGATAAGCCAGATAGATATGCTATAAAAGGCACTAATTTAGCAGAGAAACTAGATATTGGACCGCTTTCAGATAATATGTATTTGTGTTTTGTTAATTATGGTGCTCTCGATGAAAAGAGGCAAAATAAAAAGAACATAAAAACAGCTTACGAGCGAGATATTGTGTTTTTTGAGGATTTGCTTGCATATAAATAAGTAGTAAAACGACTATTACATTGTAATAGTCGTTTATTATCTTTATAGAATAATAATGTGATAAATCAAGTAAGTGCTACAGATGTATCTATTTTTAACTATTTGTAACTTGTTCTATTAAACATTTTAAGATATAATTAGTCTAAAAGATATTTGTCAACATAAAGTTATAACGTGGGCAAAAAACTGTAAACTGGAGGTGGTAACTTTGAAAATACAACAACAAAGTGCAAGAAAATTACATACTAACATTTTAACTGCTTTATGGAAAACACTTGCGGTTATTTTTATTGTACTGATTTGCATAGTTATATTTTTGTTTAGTGCTATGGCATTAATTATTCATGGCCCGTCAATCTCTGCAAGAGAATTGTTCGTTACTTCCTGTATGGAAACAAGTTTTGCAAAACTTTTTCCACCATTATATTTATCAGATGAGGAAATATCAACTATTATTATCAAAAACTCTGTGGTTGAGATTGAAGAGGTAACCAATACAAGCGCCGATTTCACAGATAATACTGATGGAGTGAATAAAGAACAGATGGATGTTGAAGTCATTGATATAACAGGTTCAACATATAAAGGTAAAATGATACTTGTAAAAGATCCATCAAGAGTGGTGGTGGAGTGTCCTCCAGCTTTTGGTGCAGATTCTTCTGGTGAAAAGCTTGACTATATGATTAGCAAAATAAATGGTGTTGCTGGAATTAATGCGGGCGGTTTTTTTGATAACAAAGGTGCTGGGAATGGTGGAATTGCTGAAGGCATTGTAATAAAAAATTCTGAAGTTAAAAATGGTAACGATGGGGCTACGAGCGTAGTAGTTGGATTTGACGATAAGAACGTACTTAGAGTTGGCAGTATGACAGTGGCTAAGGCCAAAGAAATTAAGCTTAGAGATGCAGTAAGCTTTGGACCAGCACTTGTTGTTAACGGAAAACCAGCTCAAGTATCGGGTAGTGGGGGTGGACTAAATCCTCGTACTGCGATAGGGCAACGAGAAGATGGCACAGTGTTATTGCTCGTTATTGATGGAAGACAGCCTCAGAGCCTTGGAGCATCCTACAAGGACATAGTGGACATCATGATTGAACACAAGGCAATAAATGCTGGTAACTTGGATGGCGGCTCATCGTCAATGATGTATTACAAGGGTGAGTTAATCAATCAGTGTGCATCATTATATGGCCCTAGAAAAATTGCTACAGGATTTATTGTAAAATAAATTGACAGGAGAACTATATGACAAAGAGAACACCTTTCGCTATTAAATTATCAATAATTTTCTTGTCCTGCTTACTTATTTTTACAGGTATGTTATGTTTCCTGTGGTCATATTTAACGGAATATGAAAAGACAAATCCCAAAAATTGTATCAACGATTATGTTGAGCTAATTAAGGGCGGAGATTTTAAATCTGCAATGGAGTTTTCAGGAGTTAAAACATCAGAGTTTTTTTCTATATCCGAATATGAGCAATATGTAAAAGATAGGCTCGGGAGTTTTGACAATCTAAACACGAATGAAGTGGCAAGCACAAACCCTCAAGAGCGATATTTTGAGCTTAGAGGCGATAATGATAATTCGATTAAATTTATATTAACAAAGAGCGATGCAAAGCTTAAGTTTAATTTTGCAGGTTATAAGTTAAAGCAGGAAGATATCAAAAAAAATAGCTATAAAATTAATTTGCCTAAAGGTGAAATTCCTACGGTGAATTCCATCCCCCTTGACGAAAGTCACATAATTGATGATAAAAGCATCGTTCTCGCTTATGCTTCATTAAACGATAAAACACTCATTCCTACAATTGTAACCTATCAAGTGGAGGGTCTCCAATCTGAACCTAAACTTTCAGTAAAGGATCTCGATAAGAGCAAATATATCTGCGAATTTTCAGCAGACAAATCAGCAAATATAACACTCGTTCCTAGTGAGGCAAATAAAACGCTATACGAAAAAGTAGCAGTTGAAACTTCGATGGCATATGCAAAATATATTTCAAAAGATATAGAATTTGATGCATTAACAAGGTATATTTACGAGGACACAAGCTTTTATAAATCAATAAAAGCTTATTCAAACGTTTGGAACGTTCAACATAATACCCCTGTTTTTGAAAATATTACTGCAAAAAATACTGTCGAGTATTCAAAAAATCACTTTGCAACAGAAGTTTCATTTGACTATATCATAACAAAAGGTAGCATTAAGCGAGTATATCCTACAAAATATATTCTATCCTTTATTAAAGTTGGAAATGAATTTAAACTTGCAAATTTGCAATCATTATAATATAAAAGAGGTCTGCCACACGGCAGACCTCTTTTGCTAGTACGTTATTTTATCTAATATACCGTTTATTTTCGCAATCAAAACACCATAGTTTGTAATTGGCACATTTGCACTCTTTGCGGCATTTATCCTAGACATAAGATATTTTTTATTGAACATACAACCACCACAATGAATAATCAAATCATATTTACTCAAATCCTTAGGGAAATCTATTCCACTCACGATAGTGACATCGAGTGTTTCGCCATATTTCTTTTTGAGCATCATAGGGATTTTAACTCGCCCAATGTCCTCCGAAAGTGGAGCATGGGTGCAAGCCTCTGCAATCAGTATATGAGAGGTTGGTGTCAGATTATCAATCGCATTTGCAGCGCTAATAAACTCGTTTAAATCGCCTTTGCTTCCAGCTAATAAAATTGAAAAGGAAGTGAGTTTACTTTCCTTTGGAGTTTTTTTATAAATGACATTAAACACCTGTGAGTCAGTGATAA
>JBAQWI010000301.1:0-3204 GCA_049298835.1 Oscillospiraceae bacterium | reverse complement strand
CAATGTTGTATAGAATCCAGAACCAATGAAATCTCTATTAATGATATATTCTATAGCAATTCCTATCAGACTTGCTATAGACAAACTTATTAGGACATTAAGATACGGATGGTTCTGATAAAATTTCTTATAAGAATTCATGATGTTTAACCCTCAAATCTCTCTTTTTATAAAGTTTTATATATCTTGTTGCTGTAGCTCTTTCGGCAGCAGTCTATCCAGTACTACTATAAAAGCCTACCCATCCATTTTCGTTTTATCATTTTTTTGTTAATACCATTATAACGTTATAAAAAAACAAAAGCACATTATACTAGTAAGTCTTATATTCCACACTTTCACCGAAAGAATAGTAGTTACTTTTTTCTATATTATTTATGTAGCCATCCGCCTGGACAAAAGCAATTATTCTGTCCATTTCCCCAAATTCCTTTATAGCATTTTCATCAAGAAAACCAGAAGGGATCTCAAACTTTACCGTCACAGTTTCTCCTGAAGGAACAGGTATTCTTTGTTCTGTAGGAAGCAGATAAAAAGGATTTGGCGAAATTTCATCTTCTTCAGCAGGGTTCGCAACTGTTTCGATTGCTCCTGCACACCCATACAGCAGCAATAACCCAAGTATAAAAATGTTGTTTTTTTCATGTCATAATACCTCTATTCTTAATAGACACTATGGTTCTCTGGATAGTTATGGGAAAGAGACATAGATTTATTCAATAATGAATCCATCAGATCACAAGAGTTGATAAACGATTCGCTGTTTCAGAGCACCTTAAAAGATGCTGCTGCGTTGTTCATCTATCCCTCTCAGTTCCGCATTGTGGCCCAGAAGGAGTACCGGGAGCCTTTGCAAAAAATCGCCCGAAAAATACCGGTAGTCGTGATTGGAGCGGAGCGGCTTCATTCCGACCCCTTCTGTCAAGAAATCCTGCCGGGCTCGGAACTGCATGAGACCATCCAAGCTTTTTTCTGCTTTTCTAATGGCGACGATTGTTTCTTCAGAACAACTGAGTCCACCTATCAGGACCAAAAAGAACTCTATCAAGCGATTCGTCTTATGCATACGATGGATTGCTATGCTGATTGGGAAAAAATTCTATGAATACTGAATGTTTCGGTCGGCTATTTAGTCGAGCAGGCAAAGAAGCAGCAAATTGCTTATGTTTTGAAGGCTGATATATTATGAAATTCTCGCGAAAAAAATGGATTAGCGGTATCATAGATATGTTGAAGAGAATCGGTAGTGCTTCTATAGTCATTTATTGCATTATAATTGATTTATTTTCTTCCCGACGCTGGATAATCTCATTTGAAAATAAACGACGGATACCATTCGTGTTGGCAGAGTTGCATTGGGGGATTCATTATGGATATTGAATATTATGTGTTTGACAAAATGAACGTACAGTCTGAAAAAGTGGAAGTAGCTATTGAAATAATGCGTTCGCTAAGCATGTACAAAGATTTATTTAAAGATCCCAATAATTATTTCCTGTATTCTTTAAAACATTCGCAAAAAGAATTTAAAGAAAATAAAGATGTTTGGAATTTAATAGAGACGCATGGAATGGATATCTTACCTATTGTTTGTATAGACAAGAAAATATACAAAACAAAAGATGTTTTAAGTGTGGATGAAATGGAAGCGCTGACGAATAGTGCCATTTCTTATCAAATAGATGATACAAGTTCTTGAAAAAATGCCGCATCCACCGCGACTAAATATAAAAACGCTCTATTATAAAAGGCAAAGTATCATGTAAGCATTCAGAATCCCGGGAGGCGACTAATGAAGAAAATATTGTTAACTGTCATAAGTATGGCGCTGCTGGCCGCGTGCTCAAGTAATGAGAAACTGGAAGTTTTCTCATTTGATGCTCGTACCAAAGATGTTGCGCTGGAAAATTTCATTTTGGTTTCAAACGGAACCGAAGCTTATGTGCAACCCACTTTTCAACTTTACGGAATTGAAACATTGGACAACGAAGCGGAAGTGGTCGGTGGTGCAGGCATAAGAATCTATGACAGCAAGAAGAATCTGATTTACTCCCTTAATGTTGGAGAAAATCAGTATGGCGTCCTTGACACTAGGACATCGCCGTTTGAGGGGGAATTAATTGGTCCCGTGCTAAAAATTGAGCAGATTGAGATGGGAGAAACAATTTACGTTGAATTTATATACGAAAAAAACTCTCTCGAGGTCAGGGAGGAAGTAGAGGTAGTTCTCGGTAAAAATTAAGTTCTGCAATTTTCAGGGAATGATTAGGCCGCTTTTGATGGATTCCTGGAATTTGACCGACTTCCATAGTTGAAGTGATCCTTTTTTTGACTTTTATATTTCTTTTGGTCATTGTCCGGAACGTTTATATCGAGAAGAAGGCGGAGCAGCAATAAAATTTATAGGGTGGGGTGCGCTGGAAGCGTACCTGATTCAGAGAGGAGAACTGAATGCAAAACACAAAAATTTTGAAGATCATTTTTAGTGCAGTGGCGCTTATCCTGAGTGTGTATAGCCTGTGGACAAAAGATTTTACTTACCAGAACATCACTTTATTCTTTTTGGGACTGCTCATGAGCGTACTCGGCGTTGAGGAATCGAAAAGGAGCAAGGGTCGGCGCTGGAATCTCTATGTTTTTACAGCGGTCGTCCTATTCGCAACGCTGTTGATCCAATATGTGACGGTTTTGTGGGGTTGATACGAATGGACAGTGTGAATCGGGGCACCTGTTCTTCATTTAACGGGCATTTTTTGTTCATTAATTAACTCAACCAATTTGCGGAAGTAATGAAATACGAAGGGAGTAAGGGGCCATGATTAAAGTTTTCGATGCTGGGTGGACATTAGTAAGCGCGCTAGCTATTATCGCAATTCTAGGTTGGATCATCCGCTATTTCTTCAAAAAGAGATAGCGGTCTACAGGTCAGAGTGCATTTTTACTGAAAGTATGACTATAAGAATAATAAATTATTTGTTGCAATCATATGATGGATAAAACTTATTAGAAAATATTTAAATATTCACGAGAAAGAAGGTACGCCATGATTACTAATAAATCCAACCTTTTCGCTTACGTATTAGCTTGCACCTCGCTAATTGGAGCAGTCCAATACCCAAACGTCCCTTTGTTCTGGTGGTTTGTTATCGGGCTTGGCAGTGCTTTATTGTTTGTCTACAGCAGCAAAGTTCTTGGGAAGAAATT
>JBAQWI010000300.1:0-2278 GCA_049298835.1 Oscillospiraceae bacterium | reverse complement strand
GTTCATGGCTGGCAAGAACTGCATTATTAAATGGAAGAGGTGCATGGCGAACTTTACTTGAAGAGTCCGGATTTGGCAGAAGAATCGAAAAGCCTTTATTCGACATGCCAGATTTTGATTCAAGAATTAATAATCTATTAAACATTCTCGGATGTACTTATGAATACGCATTATTGAACATGAGTACATTTCGATATTGGGCATCCTTTGAAAGCTCAAAAACTGAATTCGTTAAAGGTACATCTAAAGTTAAAGCGCTGGTCAACAAAGGAAAGGTAGTTTCTCAATTAGGCCGGGTAGGACACCAGTTTAGTCAATCCCTATCATTGAAACCATATTTTTGTTCGCTATGTTTAATATCAGATTTATCGAACTTTGGTGAGCCTTATTGGCATAGGTCACATCAGCTACCTACAGTCTATTATTGCACAAAACATCACATCCCTTTACAAAATAAATGCACAAATTGTGCAATATCCAACCAAAGGGGTGGCAAAAATTTGATGCCTTTGCCCTCCTTGATATGCTCCTGCGGTTTTGATTATAGGAAACCGGTGAACAACCTAATACTTTCCAATGAAAGTTATCAACGCCTAACCAAAATCAGTGTTGCAGCTTTGGAGAACAAAGAACAAAGCTGGTGTGCTGACAACGTTAAAGCCTATTTTAAAAATCTTACTTTTGAAACTCTAGGCTCAAAGAGGGGACAGATTCTTTCGAAAATTAATGAAGTTTTTAATGCCGAAAAAATTTCATCCACTAGATTTTCTATAAAACCACCAGGACATTTTGGGCTAGAGTTATTTAATAGAAATCCAATCACCTTTAGAGCTCTGGATTTTTGCTTATTTTTGGCTTCCGTGAATATTGGTTTCGAGATTGCCAGTAAAAACTTTATTGAGTCGCATGTGTTCACACCTAGCCTGCCTAAGCTTAAGAAGGTAGTTGGCGTTCCACAAAGTATGGATTTAGCACTTAAAGCACTATCGGATAGGATCAAGCATAATCCAAGTGGATCCCCTTCAAAGTACAAAATGTTGTATTGGTATCTCAGACTTAACGCTCTAGACTCATTAAAATCCTTAATACCAAATATGGACCAGAAACCGATACCTACTATCGAAAAAGATCGATTCAATATCCAACATTTGTTATCAAAACAGTCCAAATCGCAGTACAACAATACGGCATCTATCGTTAGGGCAACCATACGTGATAGTGCGTGGTTGAATGAAAAAATTCAGCAAAAATATAAAGAATCACAAACTAAAAAACGTGATGATCAACAGCAGAAAGATGACAAACTCTTAGAAATATTGAAACAAAAGCTTCACGAAATATTGGATAACGAAGAACGACCAGAACGAATCACACTTATTCGTTTAGGTACCTACATCGGTTTTTCTGCAAGTCAAATTAATGATTTATGCAAAAAATATCCTGACTTTAATCAAGAGGTAAAAAAAGTTAACCTGGACAAATTCAGGCGACAATTGATCTGGGCAGCTAAAGAATTAAAAAATGAAGGTGTCGTTCTCACCGCAAAAAAAATTCAACGTAAAGCAAGTCTACCTTTTTCACCAACAACCAATGGCATAGTAAAACAACTCCTTTTGGAAAAATGACAACTCGCTGTAATATTAACGATAAGAAGTATGGTAACTACCTATAGGTAAAAGATTGTTTTTCATTCGATTAATAGTGCTGGAGCGCTTGATTTCAATGAGTTGATATATGAACGCATTCCTTCATACACAGATTCTTCAGGACTGTCGATACGACTACCCCATATGGCTTTGGTTGCTCTATCAATATCGGGTAAGTTTTTGATGCACTTTTGCACAACGCTGAAACTTAATAATTGAGTAAAACAATTTAATAATTGTTCCAGGCAGACTATTCTTCCCCGCAGTTCCAGTAATTGTCCCTTAGCCTGCAAGCCACCGATACTTGCTATAGCACGTTTGTCACCTGTGGCAATGAGTGACTTATTTTCTGTTAGCGCTATCGCGATCAGCAATGCCTCGCCATAGTCGATATTGGGGTTTTGCTGTAAATCTGCAACAGTTTGAGGATCTGGTGCAACTTGAGCAGATAATTGCTTTAAAAAAGCATAGGCATAACTTGCAGTCTCACTGTCCCTAAAAAGCTGATCCGGCCTTTCTATGGCCTTCCTCGCACGAATCACAAGGCTTGGCAGTGTGTATATTTGGCTAATGCTACAATTGAAAGCGCCGGTAAGACTTTCCAACAGTCTCCAGTGGGCGAGTTTGGAGAT
>JBAQWI010000299.1:0-3486 GCA_049298835.1 Oscillospiraceae bacterium | reverse complement strand
GGCCTCAGGCAACCCTCCTCTTTCTTTTGGGATGGCTGCGCAGGCGGCTACAGTAATGAGGCACAACATTGCGGCAATAACCACGATCCTATTTTTCGGCTCCTTGAAGCTAAACATGTTCTTCACGCGTCCATGTCCCCCTTCCCTCAAAGGCCAGCATCTTATTCCCCCTACTCTTCACATCTGTATTTCAGTTTATGAAACAGCAAGAACCGTCCCCGGCGTTCCCCACATCTCTGAGATTGTTATGGGTTATTTAAATTTCTTAACAATGTTAATAATGGCATCTCCATATTTATTGCATTTTATATCTGCAAAACCTTTGATTTGCATTAATTCCCCATTTGTTTGAGGCATTAGGGCAATAATTTGTCCTAGTTGATCATTGTTATATATGTAGTACGGTTTTATGCCTTCTTCCCGGCTTTTCAAAAGCCGATACTCGCGCAATTCCTTATAAATTGGCGTTTCCTCAATTGATACCGATGATGTTGGGGCCGGTTGCGGTTTCTCTTCCCTAACCTCCTCGGGCTGGTTCACCTGCGATGTAAGACCATACTTTTGCGTGTAATCCACTACATTTTCTTTATGATGTGCCATCAATACTTCAGCAACCCGATACATACCATCCTCCGGAAACCAGTAGCCTTCTTTATTCGAATCATGCAAGTTTTTCATATGTGTAATTAATTGGTCGCAGCGAATAATTGATTTCTTAGTGTCTGCTTTTGCATATTTCATATTTACGATCGTTTTCGGATTGGCAAAAACTATTATGGAATGTAAAATGTCTTTGCACTTCTTTGCGGTTATGCTTGCCATATCATCACATAATATGTGTTTTATTAATTCCAAATGGCGTTCATTCTGCACAATTGGGCTGTAAATACCTTCTTTTTTATAGATTTTACCTGCGGAATTTTTAAAAAGACGGATAAAGTCATCGGTATTGGTTACCTCAATATCCCCTGTCATTTTTTTACATTCAATAATAAGTAGGAACTTGGTATCAATAACAACGTAATCAATCTGAGCAGTCAGGCCTTTATATTCCAAATACAAGTCACGTAAAATTAGAATGGGCATATAGCTGTGCTTGAGTTCATACGCAACCATATTTTCACCACTAATGCCATAAGAAAGCATTTTTATATCCTGCTCAATTTGCTTTGTAATTTCAGGCGAAGCAGTCTTTTTAAGTGCCTCCATTTTTACAATCTGCGCCTGTGCATCACATTCATCCCTAATAAAAGTCGGTTCCTTTATGCTTATCGGCCTGCCTGTTATGGATTGCTTGAGCGTATCAAAAAACGCCATTTTATCAACCTCAAATACAATTTATTTTTTACAAATTACCAATAACCGGTATGAAATGTTTCACAATCTAAACGCTAGAGTATTTAAGAATATACAACGTGACGGAAAATGCTAATGTCCACAACTTAAAAAAATATTAGGCCAATATAAGCATAATGAAACATCTAAAATGACCCCTTGTGTCTTCCTTCTCAAAATATGGATAAAGGGAAGTTACTAATCTTTTGATAGTTGCAAGCAATGTGTCTAGCAGATTTAATATATGTCAATAACCCAGTCCCATTGACGCTTCCATAAAAATCTTTTACCACTCAAAACTAATCTTTCCGCTTTCACCATAAACTGAAATCGGTTCATATGAAATAATCTCATTTTTTGTAATATCAATAATGATCGATATTGTTATTCTTGTGGATACAGACTGCCAAGTTGATATATCGACGTATCTTTCTGATGCATCATATTCAAAAAAATCGCGCCATGATTCTGAACGTAAAAAATCATCTTGATCTCCTGATATATACATCACTAAATCTGCATCAATTATAATTTTACCGACAGCAAGATTGTCATCCGTTTTTGTAAAATCTGAAACGGCAATGTTTTTTATAAAATCTATTTTATGTAACATTACAGTTCCATATCCTTCTTCTAACCCCATAATGGCATAACCAAGTCCATTATCATATATAATATCTTTCATGTTTAATAAAAGCCAATCGCTAATGTTTGTTCCTGTGAAATCACTTAGTTGTAGGATGGTTTCAAATTCATTATTTACCTGTTTCATTGGTTGAATATATTGATCGATAAAATTTGCTAGCTTATTTATGATTCTAAATTTAAATTGATTGCTAACTTTTTTTCCGTAGAACAAATCTTTGTCAAAGTCCGGTTCTACTCCAAAATCATTTAAATTATTGGATATGAAAATTACTGATTCTTGAGGAATTTTGTATTTCTCGAATATGGTATCAATAATCAGTTTATCCCTATAACCAGATCCGTTTGATTTAAAAGGTTTTTTGCGGCTTAATTCATGGGCAACAATATCCTTATGCGAAGTTTTCGGGTAAGGAAGTAGTTTCAATTTCCCTTTTGTAATTTTTTCATCAACAAAATCTTTATAATTTTCACATTCCATTTCTAAATCGAAACTTAGGAAATCGTAATCTGAGCTTGCTAAAAGAGTTTTAAATTGAACGATTGATTTTTGGTAAGAAATAAGTTTATCTGATAACATTTCACGATACTTAGAAAATATCTCATCATAAACAATTTCTGGAATATAAACGTCAAATGGTACTTTTTTAGAGAAATCGAACAGCAGTATAAAATTTGCGTTTTTCATATAAAAGTCGCTTACAATAATATTAGTATCTATTATAACGTCCATAATGATAACCCGCCTCATAATAAGGTGAGTTAATTGCCCCCTCCTCCGATAATACTTTTAATACCATTCACCTTTATAAATATTCGCCTTGGAAAAGAAATCAGTTTCAGCTTCTAATTATAGACATTAGTAACCTAAATAAATGTACTACCATCAACAGAACCATGGTTACTTAAATTCGCCATAATAGTCTCTTTAAAGCATAGACCTAAGTTCAATATCCAACAACCATTAATTACCACCCTATTTCAGCTTAATTAGACAGATAGTGACCATATCGCGGTAGCAAAGATATTTAAAAAGCATCATAATGATGCTCTATTCCGGGGTTAACCCCACGGTAAAAAGAAAGAGTATGCAGATTCTGTAGCGTTGTTTATCCGTAAAACAAGCCCGGAATCGTGCATACTCTTTTACCGTTTTAAATCATGTTATGAGTAGGAGTTCAATACGCCGGGGCGTTACGCCGGGACGTTCTTCTTGTAGCAAGATTTATGCTCTTTGTATATTCATTGGGATAAACGCTGCTCTCACTCTCACACCGTTGTCTCGCCAGTCTAACCACTCAGAAAACTCCATACATTTATTTCCATTGTACCGGATTAAATAAAAAAGACCCACCGATTTTCCCAGCGGGCTCCATTATTCAAGTTCATGAGTTATGCTGTTACAATAAGTAGGGTCGAAGGCAGGCGCGGTGAAGTGTCAGACCTTGTGAGGCCCTGCTGTTTCTCCCCTTTCAGGTGAGTGTCCCCCTCAAGCGGGTCATCTTC
>JBAQWI010000298.1:0-3176 GCA_049298835.1 Oscillospiraceae bacterium | reverse complement strand
CAGTATATGTTGCAAGTTTTGCAACGATATCAAATGCTGTCTTTGCCTCAGCTGTGTCCCAACTGCCTTCTTCGTATCTCATTGCTTTGTTAAAGAAATCTGGTCCTCCTGTTGCTGATAGCAATGCAAAGAAGAATGCATCAAAGTATCCAGCAGTTGGATATGTGAATAAGGCAATTCCATCTGCTTTTGCTTTATCGCCTAGTACCCACATTTCATCCCAAGTTTTTGGAACTTCCCAGCCTTTTTCTTTCAAAAGACCAGCGTTGTAGAACAATCCACAAGGGCTGTAGAACATTGGCGCTAGATAAGTTTTTCCATCTGGATATGGGTTTGTAACCAAAGTGTTTGTAAATCCATCAACCATTTTGTCGCTAACTTTTACGCTTTCGCCAGGGATTGTTAATCCCAAAACATCTTCAATGTTTACGATTGCTTCATCTTTGATTAACGTTTCAGTTAGTGCGTCCTCACGACCGATACCTAAGTGAACAACATCAGGATAGTCGCCTGCTTTCATTAGAGGGCCAATCACATCTTCTATGTTTTTATCTATTGTAAGTTCAACTGTAACGCCTTCGTTTAAAGCCTCAAAAGCCTTTACAACCTCTTTCCACGCATCTGGACCATATGCTGATTCAAGTGCCGCTACCTTTAGAGTTTGTGCTTTTGGAGCTGCTTGGCTCCCAGGTGTTTGACTGCTTGTTTCTTTTGCTACAGGTTTTTTTGTACAGCCTACCATGAAACTGCAAGACATAACTACCGCTAGTGATAATGCTAATAGTCTTTTCATAATGAACCCCTCTCGTTAATTAGAATGTCGTTTGTAAGAATCTTTCTTTATCTACAGTATATACTTTTTAAACCTTTAATCAACACAATTATTGCTGACTATTTTAGGAATATTGCTTTTTCATATGTATATTTAACCTGAATAAATTTCTTTTGTTTTTCTAAAATAATTGCACTTTAACAACATAATTTGTAAATAATAACCTTTCTATATATTAAACTTGCACATAAAGTATAAACAGTTTATACTTTATAGGTAAATAGATAATTTTTTAAATACTTGTGCTATCGCAATATAACTAAAAAAGGAGAATCTCATGAGCAACAACCGATACGACAGTGCTATTGAAACATTTCATAAAATAAATGCAAAACTAATTTATATTAGTATGTCCAAATATGAAAGTGATTGGGACAGCACACCTCATACTCACCAATTTACTGAATTTTTTTATGTTCTAAAGGGAAAGGGCCGTTTTTTTGTGGATGGCAAGACATTTGACGTTAAAGAGGATGACTTCATTGTAATAAATCCAAACGTTGAGCATACAGAATTTTCGCTTGATGCAACTCCACTTGAATATGCAGTTTTGGGGGTCGAGGGGCTGTCATTCCTTTTTAGCAAAGAGGACTCTCAAGAAAGCTACGACGTTTACAATTATAGGGCTTATCGTGAAGAAGTTTTATTCTTTCTAAAAATTATGCTAAGAGAGCTACAAGGAAAAGAACCCTATAACGAGACTGTATACAACAATATTTTTGAGGTATTGGTTATCCATATGATGCGCTACGAAAATTTCAATATGTCGGTTATGCCCCCTAAGTCAACCAACAAAGAAAGTGGATTGGTGAGAAGATATATTGATGCAAACTTTAAGCATAATATTACACTTGACGATTTGGCGAAAATTGCGCATATAAACAAGTATTACCTCGTCCATGCATTTAAAAAGTCATACGGTATTTCTCCTGTGAATTACCTAATTGAAAAACGCATTGAAGAAAGCAAACATTTGCTAAAAACCACTAACACTTCCCTGTCAAAGATTGCGGGAGTAGTTGGTTTTTCATCGCCATCTTACTTTTCGCAAGCCTTTAAAACGGCGACTGGCAAAACACCAAATGAATACCGAAAAGAAACGTAGGACATACCAAATAGTCAAAAGCTCCGCCCAAATAGGGTGGAGCTTTTTTATGAAGTTATAGTATTTCCTTCATCAATTTATATTCAATCGCATCAATCAAGGCATTTAAACTTGCCTCGATAATATCTCGGGAAACCCCCACTGTTGTCCAAATATCCTCACCGTCTGTGGTACTGATTAAAACTCTTACTGTTGCGGCTGTTGCGTCGCTCGGTTCCATTACACGAACCTTGTAATCAATAAGTCTCATTCCCTCAATGGTAGGATAAAAATGTTGAACCGCCTTTTTTAACGCAGTATCAAGTGCGTGGACTGGTCCCTCTCCCTCAGCGGCTGATATTTCGGATTGTCCACCAACTTCAATTTTTATCATTGCGGAGGATAAATTTGCTTGCCCGCTTGTAGTTTGCTCACCAATTACCTTAAACCGTTGCAGTTTGAAAAACGGACTAAACCGCTTGAGGTGTTTTCTAACCAAAAGTTCTAGGCTTGCCGAGGCAGATTCAAACAAATAGCCCTTAAATTCAAGCTCTTTTAAAATTTCAATAAGCTCTTTGGCTTCTTTAGATTCCTTTGTAATTGACGGATCAATTTCATTTATCACATAAAGCATAGCGCTCCGTCCTGCCATTTCAGAAACGAGCAAATTTCGCTGATTTCCAACTGTTTCAGGGGGAATATGCTCAAAAGAAACAGGGTTTTTGCCCACACCGTCAACGTGCATACCACCCTTATGTGCAAATGCTGACTTTCCTACATAAGGAAGTGACTTATCAAGGCTGATATTTGCAATTTCAGCGATAAAACGAGCTGTCTTTGTTAACCTCTTCATACATTCTGCCTTGATACAGCTATAACCAAGCTTTAGCTGTAGTGATGGTATCAATGAAGATAGGTTTGCGTTTCCGCAACGCTCACCAAACCCAATATAAGTTCCTTGAACGTGAGCTGCTCCTGCCTGAACTGCCATAATAGAATTGGCTACCGCACATCCATTGTCATTATGACAATGGATGCCTATTTGAGTTTTAACTTTATTTTTTACAGCTGACACTATCTCAAAAACTTCATTAGGAAAACTTCCACCATTTGTATCGCAGAGCACAATTGTATCTACCCCTGCCCTTTGTGCGACTTCAAGGCATTTGAATGCATATTCAGTTTGACACTTGTATCCATCAAAGAAATGTTCAGCATCAAAGATAACCTCTTTTTGGTTGTCCTTAAAAAACTTTATGG
>JBAQWI010000297.1:0-23638 GCA_049298835.1 Oscillospiraceae bacterium | reverse complement strand
GTGGCTTGGTTTAGTAGTGTGGTGCCAGTTACTGCTCTTCCCACCTCATAACCATCAACATATTCTACTCTTGCGGTAAGAACTTCTTTGCCCTTTACCCCATTTTTTGTTACCTGTTGTTGCCCTATGAAAAGCTTATTTGACTCTGTATATGTTATTTTAAATGGAACTTCTTGACTATACGTTTCAGTGCGCGTTACCTTTACAGGTAAAAACGACTGGGACTTTTTAACTAAAACCTGTTTTCCAACAAGACAATTAGACAATAAATCTTTGTTTAATGCAACCACGTCGTCTAATTGCATATCATTTTTAGCCGCAATAATGATAGGTGTATCACCCTCTACAACCTCATAATAAACATCTTTTTGTTCTTGGGTTGTAACTTTTGTCATTACATCAGCTTCATTCACAATGTTTTTTGCAAGGAAAAATCCTGGTTCCGTCTTAACGTCCTTTGCAAATGAAACTTCTTCTCCTGCGATGTTAGTCTTGTATTTATCTAATATCTGATTAAGCTCTGTTTGAAGTGTTTGACCATCTTTTACAGCGCCATAAAATGTTCCATCTATGCTAAGCCCTGTTGCTTTTACAATGTCACCTGAGGAAGTTTGTATAATTGTATCTGTCATTTGGGCATCAGTCTTTAGAGGCTCTCCCTCAACTACTGCTACCGTAAATTTAGGAATATTATCAATGGTTTCATCATCTTCAAGGTAAATCATGCGTTCTTGCAATTTTGCTTCAGCATTTTCAAAAACCATTTCATTTTCAACATAGCCAACGTGCTCTCCGTTATATTCAACAGACACTGCAAAATTTAATGAAGAAACAAACGAAACTAGTGATATAAAAACTGAAATTGAAATGATTGGCAATGCATAGTTAGCAGTTGTAATGAAGATGCTTTTATTGTTTTTTACGCCCTTAAAAAATGCTTTTGTAGCATAAAATATTTTTTTAGTTACAGATGCATTTTCGTGCAAGTTATAACCTTTTGCAATGACGTTTTTTGCGCCTACAAAGAATTTTGCAAACATATAAAACTTAAACATCAATGCTCTTGATATTTTTGAAAAGAATTTTACAATTCTTAACCCAAATGAGTCAAGCTTATGCATATAACGTTTTAAGTATTTTTTATAAAAATTTATAAATAAACTTTTTATAATTGCTGAAATATAAAGTCCAAATAACCCGAGTGCTGCAAAAAAGTCAAAAAAGAAATCAAAGGCTTGTTTGCCAGCGGATTCTTCTTTAGAAACGGTTTTGTGTTTGTGTGGTTTGTTTTTATTTTTATCGATTTTTGATGCCACGTAGTTCTCCTCCTTTTAAAAGCGTGATGCGGTTTGCTTTTATACGGTATGCCGTTTATGGCTCTATGTCGTTATAAATTGAATATGTTACAAAAGAGTAACAAGCGTTTCTTTTATTATACTCATAATTTCAGTTTTTGCAACCCTTTTGTAACTATTTAACATAAATTTAACTTTTGTTTACAATTTTGACATAAGCTGTGTCGAGATTAAGTCTTTCATTTCTTGCAAAATTGGGTTATAATAGTGCTACATCTTGCAGTTTTATGCACAACTGCAACTACATTTAGTGAAGAGGGGCAATTATGGACATTATCAAAAAACTTACTGAGGAATTTCACCTCAAACTATCTCAAGTGGAAAATACCGTAAAACTGATTGATGAGGATAATACAATTCCTTTCATCGCAAGATACAGAAAAGAACTTACTGGTTCACTTGATGACCAAGTCCTTCGAGAATTAAATGACAGACTTGCCTACTTAAGAGGACTTGAAAAACGCAAAGCCGAGATTATCAGCGCCATTGATTCACAAGGAAAGCTTACCGATGAGCTGACCGACAGTATCAATATTGCAATAACCCTCTCTGAAATAGAGGATATCTATCGCCCATACAAACAAAAACGCAAAACAAGGGCTTCCATTGCAAGAGACCGTGGACTTGAACCACTTGCAGCTGAACTTTTAAAGCAACAGGATGCATTAGAACCATTGCTCTTTGCTCAAGATTTTATTAACGACGATGTACCTACTGCACAGGATGCACTAAATGGTGCTATGGATATCATTGCTGAAACCGTTTCTGATAGCGCTGATCTTCGTAAAAAACTACGTTCATTTATCATTCGTACCGCCTCTCTTTGTTCAAAAGCAACCAACAAAGACACCGAAACCGTTTACAGCATGTACTACGAATATAGTGAGCCAGTCAACCGCATTGCAGGGCATAGGATTTTGGCTATCGACCGTGGCGAGCGTGAAGATGCATTGAAAATATCTGTTAGCATAAATGTTGAACAAGCAACTTCTATGATAACAAACGAACTTGTAAGTAGAAATAACGCTGCTAGCGAGTGTGTTCGCCTTGCTTGCGCAGACAGTTTTGCACGACTTTTATTTCCTTCCCTTGAACGTGAAATACGCAATATGTTAACTGACACTGCATCAAAATCAGCAATCAAAGTTTTCTCAGTTAATCTGCGACAACTATTGATGCAACCGCCTATTAAAGGAAGCGTTACTCTAGGGCTTGATCCTGCATTTCGTACAGGCTGTAAAATTGCCGTTGTCGACGATACAGGAAAGGTGCTTGATACAACCGTAATCTACCCTACCCCACCACACAGTAAGGTGAAAGAAGCAAGCGATACCATAAAAGCTCTTATTAAAAAGCATGGTGTTACCACAATTTCAATTGGAAATGGAACTGCATCACGCGAGAGCGAAAGTTTTGTTGCTACCTTATTAAAGGAAATTGACGAAAAGGTTTCCTATATCATAGTAAGTGAAGCTGGTGCCTCGGTTTATTCTGCATCAAAGCTTGCAGCTGATGAATTTCCACAGTTTGACGTATCCATTAGAAGTGCTGTTTCAATTGCACGCCGTATGCAAGATCCCCTTGCTGAACTTGTAAAGATTGACCCTAAATCAATTGGCGTTGGACAATATCAACACGATATGCCAAAAGCATTGCTTGACGAGGCACTAGGTGGTGTTGTCGAGTCTTGCGTAAACCAAGTTGGTGTTGACTTAAACACTGCCTCACAACCACTTTTATCTCGTGTTGCAGGAATTAACGCAACCGTTGCAAAAAACATTGTACTCTATCGTGAGGAAAACGGTGCTTTTAAAAATCGTAAGGAACTTATGAAAGTTGCAAAACTTGGCGCAAAAGCGTTCACACAATGTGCAGGGTTTTTGCGTGTATCGGGTGGCGATAACATACTTGACAATACAGGTGTTCACCCCGAATCCTACAAAACTGCTCAAAGTTTATTGAAATTTGTCGGTTACAAACCTGCCCAAATGAAAGCTGGAAACTTAATTGATATCAAACAACGTGTTGAGGAGATGGGGCTTTCTCCAATCTGTGAAGAATTACAAGTTGGTGAACCAACAATAAGAGATATTATCGACGAACTTGCAAAGCCAGGTCGTGACCCTCGTGATGAGCTTCCAAAGCCACTTCTTAGAAGCGATGTTTTAGATTTAAAAGATATTAAAATAGGGATGGAACTTATCGGCACCGTAAGAAATGTAATTGACTTTGGTGCATTTATTGACATCGGAGTTCATGAGGACGGCTTAGTGCATATCTCGCAAATATGTGACAGATATATCAAGCATCCGCTTGAAGTGCTGAACGTTGGCGACGTTGTTACCGTATGGGTAATCAACGTTGACACCCAAAAGAAACGCATTGGACTTACGATGAAGAAACCAAAAGAATTAGAATAGGTAACCTATGTCGCTCTAAAGCGTAATCTGTTTTTAAGGTTTTAAACCTTACCTTTGAAAGGAGGGTTCTTATGTCTGAGGATATCATTGGCTATATCCATTCTTACGAAACATTTGGTGCAGTCGATGGACCTGGAGTTCGATTTATTGTCTTTTTACAAGGCTGTCCTCTAAGATGTTTATATTGCCATAACGCCGACACTTGGAACATGAATGAAGGAACAAAAACAACTGCAAGAGAGCTTTTTGAAAAGATTATACAGTACAAAAATTTTATTAAAAAAGGAGGGGTCACCTTTTCCGGTGGAGAACCTCTTGTACAACACGAATTTGTATATGAAGTAATTAAACTTTGCAAAAAGGCTGGACTTCACACCGCAATTGATACCTCTGGTGGAGTTGCTCTTGAAGTTTGCAAAAAAGCCATTGATGAGGCTGACATGATTCTGCTCGATATCAAAGATATTGACAGCGATGATTGTATTAGACTAACAGGTCAATCAAACCAAAATGCATTAGCAATTTTAAATTACTGCGACTATATAGGAAAAGATGTATGGATTCGCCATGTTCTGGTTCCTCAATATACAATGGATGATTTAAAGCTATATCGTTTGGCAAGAGTACTTTCATGGTATAGTTGTATTAAAAAGATTGAAATAATCCCTTTCCACAAAATGGGGGAATACAAGTGGGATTATATCAACGAGGATTATCAGTTAAAAAATGTTCCCGCAGCTACTCCCCAAGATGTGGAACACGCAAAGGAGATTATGAAAAAATATGCCCTACCGTTATAAGAAAAAACATTACAAAATAAAGCCAGTTCCTGTACTTATCGCACTGCTCACCTTAGTTTTGCTTGTTTGGGTGATAGGAACGATTATTATGACTTCACTAAACCCTAAAGAGAATGACGATATCATTCCCCCTAGTTCGGCTGTGGTTTCAGATAGTATCAGTACTATTCCTAGCTCTGATACTGTATCTTCCAAACTTCCTAGCTCAGATGTTGCATCCTCTATGCTTCCTAGCTCAGATGTTGCATCCTCCATGCTTCCTAGCTCAGATGTTGCATCCTCTAAGCCACATAGCTCAACTGTTACTTCAGATATTCAGAGCAGTACCCCTGCCTCTGATATAGAAACTGGTGCTCGCCCCGTCGGCAGTAAATCCGATTGGAATTTAATCCTGTTAAACTCTGCAGACGAAAATAAAATTGATGCTGATTTAGATATACAAAAGACAAAGTTTGATACACAATGGGTTGACTCTCGTGCTGCAAAAGCATATGAGGATATGCGCAAGGCAGCTGCCAAGAAGTCAATTACTCTGTATTTGCGTTCTGGTTATCGCTCAATATCAACCCAGCAAAGAAACTATGACAATGAAGTTGCAAGGTTTGTGGGACTTGGTAATTCAAAAGAAGAGTCCATTAGACTTACAAACGAGTACTATGCCATTCCAGGTCGTAGCGAACACCACACAGGACTTGCCTTTGATATCATTACTCCTGAATACCACAACACCATTCATACCCTAAACGAAAAATTTGCTAAAACTGCCGCATACAAATGGCTTGTTGCAAATTGTGCAGACTATGGTTTTATATTGCGTTATGAGAAGGATAAAAAGGATATCACAGGAATTAATTTTGAGCCGTGGCATTATCGCTATGTCGGAGTAGACCATGCAAAATATATGACTAAAAATGGCCTTTGTTTAGAGGAATATATGAAATTATTTGAAGATTAAAAAGAAGCACACAGCCATTTTTGAAGTGGCTGTGTGTTTTTAAGGGAAGGGAAAATATGAAAAAATGAAGATAGCTAGATTTTTTTCATGGTTAATGCGTACATAAACCACGTAGCGTGTGGTATCCACTGCTCTGCCCAACGCCAATTATCGACGATTTCATCGTTTGGCTCTGATATAAATTCAATTCCATTTTCGTCGTGTAAACCGCCAGTAACACCATTTATAATGCCACCTGGGCAATGAATAAAGTCCCTGCGAACTTCAAAGAAATACTCATTTATATTCCTGCCTGCACCATCCATCATACAACTATCGTATGGGTTAAGTCCCAAAATCCAATTGATTTGGTCGTCGGCATATTTGTTTAACTCGCTGATAAACTCTTTATCCTCTGTGTGATATGACAAATATCTTGCGGCAGTTGCAAGGGATGCAATTCTTGCGTTTTCACCCTGCCACCAAGGTGATGTTTCAACATCGTGTGGATAGAAAAATTGAGTTTTCTTTACTCCATCTCCACCCTGACAGAATATCCTTGCATATCCAAATGGATTATTCACTGCATTTGTTATGCTTATTTGGTGTTTCATAAGTTTTTTAGCAATGTCCAAAGCTTTTTCTTTTAGCTCTTTGTCAATTTCAATATTACAGTAATTTAAGAGGTTAACAATAGGCATCCCCTCATCTGCGGCATGGAAATAGGGACGGTCTGTTCCGTTTACACTTAAGTATCCCATTGTATTATCAACAGCAACATAGTTTGCAATTACTTTGTCTGCCATTTCTCTTGCACGACGTAGGTAATCATATTCTCTTGTTGTCTTATAAATTTCAACCAATGCATCAAGGCAACAGTAAGCATCCACCAAATTGTCAGCACCGTCATTAGTATAACGGCTGTTGTTCTTTGCAAGATAATCATATGCCGCAATTGCTGCCGCAATATATTCCTCTTTTTTGTAATCTGAAGGGAAAGTGGTTCTTGCTGCATAGGCAAGTGCTGCGATTGCATAACCTGCACCCGAACGGAATGAAGTTTCATAGTTTTCTTCTTTGATTTCATCAAAGCCTTCAGTCACACCTCCACCCTTGCGTGACTTTGGATTTCTGTATTCAAACGCAATACTGCGTGATGTATTTACTGGTTTAAATGCGTCCACACGTGCTTTTGAACGGAAGAATGTTCCAGAAGGAGTTCTCATTCTCATAAGAAAATCAGCACCATACATACCCTCGTCTAGCATCCTTCTTTTTAACATTGTATAGTAAGGATATTCGCTTTCTTCAAGCAAATCGTTGAATTTAAAAAAACTATAGGCAGAAAAAGCCGCTTGTTGTGGGTTAAAATAGGTGGTATGAGAAAGATGGGAAAGGTGAACGCTATAATCGCCAGTTGCGTCATGCCAACCACCACGAACATCTTGTGTTCCTTCTCTAAAACCACCACGAAAAGGAAGATTTTTATCGGCGGCCTCAAACTCGCCAGTAGGACGTTGCGCCTTGAAATAATAAGTAGCCGCTGTTAAGGTTTTCATTTCAAGTAAATTCTCTGCAATATCAAAAGGAAAAGATTGATACTCCTTGTCGTTCGCTTTTAGAGTGATATAATATTTCCCCTTAGCTTTGACTTCATCAAAACGGAGCGTGAAATAATAGCCAGTGTTCCAACGGTCAACCTCGCCCGATTCTTGAGCAATACCAGAAAAAACAACACTATTATCCTTATAACATCTTACCTCAAACTTTTCTAGCTTGCTGTCTTTTGTTCCTTGAAAAACCGCTGTCTTTGTGTCGCCACTGTCGTAGCCAATGTGATTTGTCAAAATTTGTAGCATAACAAAATTCCCTCTTCTCTTTTTTTATGTAATGTATTTTTCATTTTTGATTACTGCATTTTTAAAGTTCAGTCTAAACATAATGACCCCTAAAATTGACACCAACCCACTAACAAGTAAAACATTTTTAAATCCAACTACTCCTGCCATATATCCACCGATTGGCGCAAAGAGTATTCGTGAAAAAATTGTGCCCAAAATTGCATTTAGGGATTGTGCAGTTGCTCTCATGTTTTTGGGAACGTGATCATTAATATACTTGATTAAGCAGTAACTAAATCCTACATAGCCACAACCGCTTAACATATTGATACCCAAAATTAAAAAATGGTTCGTTACAAAGAAAAGCAAGAACCAGCGTATTGCTGTCGCTATTCCTGCAAATAGCATCACTTTTTCAACACCAAACTTCTTTTCAAGCTTATAAGCAAACCAGAAGAACGGAACTTCTGACATTGCTGACACAAAGGTCAATGCACCAAGCATCTGGGAACTTGCCCCAAGCTGTGTGGTAAAATATACTGGGTAGAACTGAAAGTAAAATGATAATCCCATAACATAAGTAATATTAAAAACTATCATACAAATAAGAGCTTTGTCTTTCAATAAAATGCTATATTGCACTTTTTCAGCTTTATGCCGATGCCCCTCAACCCGTGGCAATGTAAAATACATTATTCCAGTGATAAAGAAAAACACAGCCATAATCCAAAAAATGTTGCTGTACTTGTTGCCGATTACAAACCCAACAGCCAAGGCGCAAATTGAATATCCGAGTGTACCGCCAAGCCTTATATTTCCAAAATCCCATTTGCTTTTTGATAACAATTCAAGTGTATAGTTATCTTGTAATGTCATTGCCGGAAAAAAGAAAATGGAAAATAACATAACGCAAATTGCAAGCCAAAGTGCGGTTTGGAACAGGTAATAGGAAAGGCATATGATTGCTGAAACGAGTGCCAAGAAACCAACAATCTGGTTTTTACTCTTGGATTTATCGCTGATTATGCCCCAAACGGGTTGCATAAGAACAAGCAGAATAGTCGCTACAGATTGTATCTGTCCAATCTGTGTCATGCTGTATCCCATGCTAGATAAAAATACGTTCAGATACGTATTATACATTGCTTGTCCTGCATAAAAAATTACATAGATTGAAAAGATTTTGACCGGAAATCCATCTTTATTCATCCTCAAATATCCTCCTAATTATCTCTCTCTTTATCTTTTTATTTCAGACTATCACGTCGCTTTTTTAATGTCAATATGTTTTGTAAACAAAGTTAACTTAATACCTAAACTTTTACTCTTTCACTAAAAAACATTGTAGTGTTTGTATCAATATGATATGATACAACTTGTAATTTTTATTATTAAAAGAGGTGCAACATGGACAATTTACTACTATCCTTTAACGTCATATCTCCAATTTTTTTCATGATGGCGATAGGATACACTATTAAACGATTAAAAATTTTGGATGATCACACCCTAAACGGCATGAATAACATTGCCTTTAAGGTGTTCTTTCCGATATTATTATTTAACAGCATATACAAAACCAATCTAGAGGATTCATTAAATCCTAAACTCATAGGGTTTGGAGTTTTAATTGTTGTTATTATATTTTTGCTACTCTGTTTGGTTGTTCCCTTTATTGAAAAGGACAGCAAAAAACGTGGAGTTCTAATTCAAGGAATTTTTCGCTCAAATTTCGTAATATTTGGACTGCCTATTGCTATTGCACTTTGCGGAGCAGACAATATTGGCGCAACCTCGTTGCTAGTTGCTGTAATTGTACCTTTGTATAACGCACTTTCAATCGTTGCGTTAGAGATTCACAGAAATAGTAAAATTAGAGTTAAAACCATACTAAAAGGCGTCATTACAAATCCGCTTGTAATTGGTGGAATTGTTGGAATTATCGCTCTACTTATTAACCTAACCCTGCCTACTGCACTTGACAACGCAGTTAATGACATTTCTAAAATCACAACTCCTCTCTCCTTGATTTTACTTGGAGGATCGTTTAATTTTAGCGATATCAAAGGCAACAAAAAGCAGATTTTGATTGGCGTTATCGGCAAACTTATTATTATCCCACTCATTTTCATTCCCATCTGTGTGCTTGCAGGATTTAGAGGGGTACAACTCATTCCCCTTGTAGTTATGATTGCAGCTCCTGCTGCAGTTTCAACCTTTACTATGGCAGGTCAAATGGATGCTGATCAAACGCTTGCCGGACAGCTTGTTGTGTTTGGTTCACTTAGTTCTATTATAACCATGTTTTTATGGATATTTTCCCTCAAAACTATGGGTCTATTTTAGTTTCCAAATATAACGCAATTTATTGACTGTTCACATATATTGGATGAAAACCATTGAAGAAAAATTTGCCATATGATATACTATACTTAGCTATTTATGTAAGGAGGTTGATTTTATGGTTTTATGGCACATCATATTTTGGGCAGTTTTAACTGTCATCCTGATAGGATCTGAAATTGTTACAGTTCAGCTTATCTCGGTTTGGTTTGGTGCTGGAAGTTTGGTTGCTTTTGTGTCATCATTCTTTGCAATTGATTTTTATATACAGGTGATAATCTTTATCACTGTATCTATCATTCTATTGTTGGTAACACGCCCTTTTGTAAACAAATTTCTTAACAGCAGTGGTCATGTTAAAACAAACGCAGACTCCATTGTTGGAAAAGAATGTATTGTAAAAGAGGAAGTTAATAACTTAACTGGAACTGGTCGAGTTTTTGTTGATGGACTTACATGGTCTGCTAGAAGTGCTGACACTGTATCTATATTCAAGGAAGATGAAACTTGCATAGTCACAGATATTCAGGGTGTAACTCTGATTGTTAAAGCATTAATTTAGTAAACTAATAGGAAAGAGGTATTCATTATGTTAGGAGTATACATAGGTCTTGGTGTCATCATATTTTTACTCATTGTTATCGTTTGTCAAATCAAAGTTGTTCCCCAATCACAGGTTTTTGTAATTGAGCGTGTCGGTGCCTATCACACGACTTGGACTACAGGCTTACATATTCTTATCCCATTCGTTGACAGAATTTCAAAAAAGGTTTCTTTAAAGGAATTCGTTGTTGATTTTAAACCACAACCTGTTATCACAAAGGATAACGTTACAATGCAAATTGATACTGTTGTTTTCTATCAAGTAACTGATGCAAAGCTTTTTGCTTATGGTATCAACAATCCGCTATCAGCAATTGAAAACTTAACAGCTACTACCCTTAGAAACATAGTAGGTGATCTTGAACTTGATGCAACACTTACTTCAAGAGATACCGTAAACACTAGAATTACTGCTATTTTAGACCAAGCGTCTGATAAATGGGGTATCAAAGTGAATCGTGTTGAGCTTAAAAACATTTTGCCACCTCGTGAAATTCAAGATGCTATGGAGCGTCAAATGAAAGCAGAGCGTGAACGTCGTGAAGTTATGCTTAGAGCAGAGGGTGAGAGAAACTCTCAAATCCTAATTGCAGAGGGTGATAAACAATCACAAATTCTTCGTGCTGAGGCTATTAAAGAAGCAACCATTCTACAAGCCGATGCAGTAAGAGAAAAACAAATCCGTGAGGCTCAAGGTGAGGCACAAGCAATCAAACTTATTCAAGATGCACACGCTGCCAGCCTTAAGGTGTTGACTGAAGCAAACCCTAGCGAAAAGGTGCTTGCACTTAAGAGCCTAGAAGCATTCATCAAAGCAGCTGACGGGAAAGCAACAAAGATTATTATTCCAAGCAATATGCAAAACCTTGCAGGACTTGCAACCTCAGTGAAAGAACTTTTCACAAACGTTGATTCTGCTAACTAGAATTTTAAAAAGGTGTCACAGTTTTAAACTGTGACACCTTTTGTTGTTGATAAGTTTATGGGTTTTGTTTGGCTTTCGCAGAATTTAATGGCTTACTCATATAAAGCATACCATCAAGATTAGGACCGTAAACATCTGGAACTAGTCCCCTTGGAATGTATCCGTTCTTGCCATAAAAAGCGACTACAGAATAATCCGAGGCATACGTATGCATATACATACAATACACTTTTTGCGTTTGCAAGTAGGCTTCAATGTGTTGTAGCATTTCACTTCCATATCCCTTATTACGATATTCTTCTTTAAAACCGAGTTGTAACAGTTCACAAGCACCATACCCATCACAGGCTTTTGCAGGTCTATCTTCAATTAAAATTGTTGCAAATCCAATTAGCTTATCATCACAAAAGTATCCGAAAAATTCACAGCCTGAATATTCCATTCGATTAAGCTTTTTCACTATCCAAGCTTTGTCCTCTAGGTCATCAACGCTAAGACTTTCCAGTTCTGCCCATAAAACCAAATCCAAAATTTTATCTAATTGATCTACTGAAATTTTTTGTATACTCATTATTTTCACTCCGTCATATTTTTAAAGTCTTTACCATGTTGCTAATTGATTCTATCACAACATATGATAAAACACAATTAAAGAGGCAACGCCCTCTGCATACAAAATATACAGATAAAAATCACATTCCTTTTATTCTTTGTTCATTTTTAGGTGTTGTGTTTTACATCTATATATTATACAATATAAGAGTACCAATTATCTTTGAAGGGTGAAGTTAAATGTATATTAAAACTGTGTTTTTTACAGGGTTATATTGTCATTCAAATATCCGCTCTACACCCGCATGTTTAGCAAACGGGTGTGGTTACTCCAAAGGGATAGTTGTACAATTTAATAGCAAGTAATTCTGAGGCTGCGAGTAATCGCAGCCTTTTTTAACCTTTTAGGGACAATTAAAAATAGAGGAGTGTTTGTTGAATGTCTGAGAAAAAAGTTGCAGTCATTATGGGAAGCGACAGCGATTTTCCGATTGTTGCTACTGCCATCAAAAGATTAAAATCATTTGGTATCGGGGTTGAGGCTCACGTTATGTCTGCCCATCGCACACCAGCACTAGCTTGTGAGTTTGCAAGCAATGCCAAAGCAAATGGTTTCAGTGTCATCATTGCAGCCGCTGGAAAAGCAGCTCATCTAGCCGGAGTACTTGCCGCTCACACCACATTACCTGTAATTGGTATCCCTATAAAATCCTCAACACTTGATGGACTTGACGCACTACTTGCTACTGTTCAAATGCCAAGTGGAATCCCAGTTGCTACTGTTGCAATTGATGGGGCAGACAATGCCGCTATCCTTGCTGCTCAAATTATTGGTATTTCTGATGAAGCCATTGCCCAAAAGCTTGAACAAATGAAAATTACTATGACAAAAGAAGTTATTGAAAAAGACAAAAAATTACAGCAGGAGGTAAATAACTAATGAAAAAAACTGAAATGATTTACGAGGGAAAAGCAAAAAAGGTTTATAATACGGAAGATCCAAACTGCGTTATTGTTGACTACAAAGACGATGCAACCGCACTAAACGGACTTAAAAAGGGTACAATTCAAGGCAAAGGCGTTATCAACAACAGAGTGACTAACCATCTTATGAAAATGCTTGAGAAAAACGGTATTCCTACCCACCTAATCGAAGAAATTTCTGACAGAGAAACCATTGTTAAGAAGGTTACCATTGTTCCTCTTGAAGTAATTGTTAGAAACATTGCTGCTGGTTCACTTGCAAAACGTCTAGGTATTGAAGAAGGCGTTAAGATGAAGAAAACCGTACTTGAATATAGCTACAAAGATGATGCTCTAGGCGATCCAATGGTAAATGAATACCACATTATGGCTATGGAGTACTGCACAAAAGAAGAATTAGATCTAATTGCAAGTTATGCTTTAAAAGTAAACGAAGTGCTTTCTGCTTACTTAAAAGACCTTAATATTGAACTAATCGACTTTAAGCTTGAATTTGGTAAAACTGCTGACGGCACAATCGTATTGGCTGATGAAATCTCACCTGATACTTGTCGTTTCTGGGATACAGTTACACATGAAAAACTAGATAAAGACCGTTTCCGCAGAGATATGGGCGGCGAAGAAGACGCTTACAAAGAAATTATGAAACGCCTTTTAGGCGAATAAGAAAGAATCCCTGTACTATTATTTTATTTCACCATTTGTATTTCCTGTGAGAGACGGTTATTTTAAACCCTTTCACAGGAAAGACTATTTATAGAAGGTTGGGTTTTTATACTAAACTCCAACCTCAATAATACGAGGAGGAAACTATGGGCGGTATTTTTGGAGTTGTTTCAAAGACAGATTGCGTCACTGATTTATTTTTTGGAACTGACTATCATTCTCATTTAGGCACACGAAGAGGTGGTATGGCAGTTTATTCCCAAAAGGGGTTTCAGCGTGCTATCCACAATATAGAAAACTCACCTTTTAGAACTAAGTTTGAGCGTGATATTCTTGAAATGTCAGGAAACTATGGCATCGGCTGTATCAGCGACAATGAACCTCAACCACTGATTGTTCGATCTCATTTAGGTAACTATGCGATTACCTCAGTTGGACGTATTAACAACGAAAAAGAACTGATTGATATGACATTTAAAAATGGAGGCACTCACTTTTTAGAAATGAGTGGTGGAAAAATTAATTCGACTGAGCTTGTATCAAGTCTTATAAACCAAAAAGACAGCATTACAGAGGGCATTCAATATGCACAGGAGCTAATTGATGGTTCAATGACGCTTATGATTTTAACTAGTGAGGGAATTTATGCGGCACGTGATAAAAACGGACGAACACCTCTTGTTATAGGAAAAAAAGAGGGTGCCTACTGTCTGTCATTCGAGTCCTTTGCCTACTTAAATTTGGGATATCGAGATGAGCGTGAGCTTGGTGCTGGTGAAATTATTTTAATCACTCCAGATGGAATTGAAGTGAAATCTCCTGCCAAAAAGAATATGAAAATCTGTGCTTTTCTATGGACATATTACGGTTACCCTACTTCTTCTTATGAGGGTGTGAACGTTGAGCAAATGAGATACAACTGCGGAAAGATTTTGGCTCAAAATGATGATATATCAGACATCGATTTCGTTGCAGGTGTTCCAGACTCTGGAATTGCACACGCAATTGGTTATGCAAACGAAAGTGGCATTCCTTTTGCAAGACCATTTATAAAATACACACCAACTTGGCCTAGAAGCTTTATGCCTACTAACCAGTCTATGCGAAACCTTGTTGCCCATATGAAACTTATCGCTGTCGATGCATTGATTAGAGATAAAAAGCTACTTTTCCTTGACGACTCCGTTGTTCGCGGAACTCAAATGCGTGAAACAGTTGAATTTTTATATGAATGTGGCGCAAAAGAGGTTCATATTCGCCCTGCTTGTCCGCCAATTATGTTTGGCTGTAAATATCTTAACTTTTCTCGCTCAACCTCAGAAATGGATTTAATTACAAGACGTGTTATCCAAAAACTTGAGGGTGAAAGCGACGATTATGTACTACAAAAATATGTTGACTCTACCACCCAAGAATATCAAAATATGGTTGATGAAATTTGCAAGGAACTTAATTTCACTTCCTTAAAATATCAAAGCTTAGACGGTATGCTTGATGCAATCGGAATTGACAAATCGTTGATTTGCACCTACTGCTGGAATGGCAAGGAATAATTTATAAAAAGGATGGTACTAAAATATGGCGAAATATGAGGTTAATATTGACCTTGCAAATGAAACTAAAAAAGAAATGGCAAGTGTACTTAACACCGACAATAAAAGTGTGCTAAACAAAGTTGGAGCTTTTGCTTCACTTTATGATGGCGATTTTCATTCCTATAAAAACCCTGTTCTAGTTTTGAAAACTGAAGAACCGGGTTCAAAACAGCTTATTGCTTCACAATATGATAAAATTGAAAACGTATCCTATGACATGATAAACCACTTAATCAATGACTGTATCGTTATGGGTGCAAAACCTTTGACTGTGCAAGACGCAATTATCTGTGGCAAAATGGAAAAAGACATTGTAACTCGCATTGTCCGTGCCATTGCTGATGCTTGCAAGGCACAGGAATGCGTATTAACGGGCGGTGAAACCTCAGAACAACCTGGCGTTATTAACGAGGGCACTTACATTTTAACCTCAAGCATTGTTGGTGTAGTTGAAAAAGAAAACATCATTGACGGCTCAAAAATCAAAGAAGGCGACATTGTTTTATCCTTAGAATCAAGCGGTATCCACACCAACGGATACACACTTGTTCGCACCATCATGAGAGAGCATCCCGAAATTCTAGAGGAAAAGATTGACGGTCGCTCCTTTATAGATGCAATACTAGAACCCCACCGTTGCTATTATCTTGCTTTGAAAGAGCTGTTCAGCAAACAGATAATTAGTGGACTTGCCCACATTACAGGTGGCGGCATAATCGAAAACCTAAACCGCATTCTTCCAGAAAATGTTTCTGCGGAGATTGATGCTACTTCATATAATATTCCGACTGTTTTCAAGCGTTTAAAAGTTGTGGGTGATATTTCTGAGTCCGAAATGCTCCGCACCTTTAACTTAGGCGTAGGCATTGCTTTGGTTGCTGACCCTAACAATATTGATGAGATTGTAAATCATATTGAGGGCAAGGGTATTAAATGTAACAAAATTGGTAAAATCATCAATGGACAAGGTATCGTTTCGGTTGAGGGCGAGTTTAATTGGTAAAGAATGTTTGGAGGTGCTAACTTGATAAATATTGCTGTCTTAGTTTCTGGGGGCGGAACAAATTTGCAAGCACTGATAGACGCCGAGCAAAATGGGCTGATTAAAAACGGTAAAATCTCCCTTGTAATTGCTAGCAACCACAAGGCTTACGCATTGGAACGGGCTGCTAATAACTCAATTAAGTCAATGGTCATTTCTAAAAAAGAGTGTCTTTCGAGTGATGAGTTTGATCAAAAAATGATTTCTGCCTTACAAGACAATCATATTGACTTGATTGTTTTGGCTGGATATATGGCAATTCTTTCAAGTGAAGTGACAAGCCTTTTTGCCTATAAAATTATAAATGTTCACCCTGCCTTAATCCCAAGCTTTTGTGGCGAGGGCTTTTATGGGCTACACGTTCACGAGGCAGTTTTAGCCTATGGGGTAAAGTTGACAGGTGCAACAGTTCATTTCGTAAATGAAATTGCTGACGGTGGTGCGATTATACTGCAAAAGGCAGTTGAGATAAAAAATGGAGACACCCCTGAACTTTTACAAAAGCGTGTTATGGAAGAGGCTGAATGGGAAATTTTACCCGAGGCTGTATCACTATTTTGTGAGGGAAAAATAAAAATTGTGGATAATAAAGTGGTTATTATGGAGGAAAAACAATGAGCTTAATTGATATAAAAACTGAACTAAACCAAAACAATTATCCTGGCAGAGGAATTATAATTGGAAAATCTGCTGACGGTAAAAATGCTGTGATTGCCTACTTTATTATGGGCAGAAGTGAAAATTCACGCAACAGAATATTTGAAGCTACTAATGACGGCATTCGCACAAAGGCTTACGATGAATCAAAATTGATTGATCCATCCTTGATTATTTATTCCCCTGTTAGGGTTTTAGATAACCATACTATCGTTACAAACGGCGATCAAACTGATACAGTATTTGAGTGTATGGATGAGGGTTTGACGTTTGAACAAGCTTTGCGTACCCGTACCTTTGAACCAGACCCACCAAACTTTACCCCTAGAATTTCAGGAATACTAGAGCAAGTAGAAGGCGGTTTCAACTACAAGCTTTCTATTTTAAAAAGCGATTGTGGGAATGAAGCATCAGTGCAACGTTTCTTTTATGAATATAATTCTCCTGTAAACGGTGAGGCTCACTTTATCCACACATACCAATGTGACGGTGACCCAATCCCTTCTTTTTCTGGAGAACCAAAAGCCATAGCGATTGGCAACTGTATAGATGAGTTTTCTGATATCCTTTGGACTTCACTAAACCAAGATAATAAAGTAAGTCTTTTCACCCGCTTCATTAATCTTGAAACTGGTGAAATCAGAAGCAAGATAATCAACAAATATAACTAAGGAGATAACATAATGGCAACTGAATTAGAACTAAAATATGGCTGTAACCCAAACCAAAAGCCATCCAGAATATTTATGCAGCAAGGCAACCTCCCAATTGAAGTATTGTGTGGTAAACCTGGATATATCAACTTTATGGATGCATTTAACAGCTGGCAACTTGTTAAAGAGTTGAAAAAGGCAACTGGCTTGCCTGCCGCTGCATCATTTAAACACGTTAGTCCTGCTGGTTGTGCTGTCGGCATCCCCCTTTCTGATGTGCTGAAAAAAATATATTTTGTTGATGATATCGATTTATCCCCTCTTGCAACGGCTTATGCACGTGCTCGTGGCGCTGACAGAATGTCCTCCTATGGTGATTTTATCGCTTTATCCGACACCTGTGATTTACCAACTGCAAAGCTAATTGCAAGAGAAGTTTCTGACGGTGTAATTGCTCCCGACTATACACCACAAGCACTCGAACTACTAAAAGATAAACGCAAAGGTTCGTACGCTGTAATCAAGATTGATGAAAACTATATTCCTGCTCCTATTGAGCGTAAAGATGTTTTCGGCATTACTTTTGAACAAGGCAGAAATGAGCTTAAACTTGATGATAGCTTATTCTCTGTGTTACCAACATCAAATAAAAACCTAACAGAAGATGCGAAACGTGACCTTATCATCTCACTGATTACCCTAAAATACACCCAATCAAACTCTGTTTGCTATGTAAAAGACGGACAAGCAATTGGTATTGGTGCAGGTCAACAATCTCGTATTCACTGCACAAGACTTGCTGGAAACAAAGCTGACATTTGGTGGTTAAGACAACACGAGAAAGTGTTAAACCTGAAATTTGTAGACGGAATTCGTCGTGCTGACAGAGATAATACCATTGACGTTTACGTTTCTGACGACTATATGGACGTGCTTGCTGACGGCACTTGGGAAAACTTCTTTACAGTGAAACCAGAGCCTCTAATTAGGCAAGAAAAACGTGAATGGCTTGACAAATTAGACGGTGTTGCTCTAGGTTCTGATGCATTTTTCCCATTCGGTGATAACATTGAACGTGCTCATCGTAGCGGTGTTTCATTCATCGCACAACCAGGTGGCTCAATTCGTGATGATAATGTGATTGACACTTGCAACAAATACAACATGACAATGGCATTCACAGGCATTCGCTTGTTTCATCACTAGGTGTGCAATATGTAGGGGCGACCTTAGATCGTCCGTAGGTTTTGCATATCTCTATCATTATACATAAGGAGGGATATCATGTTTTTACCCAGACCACTTGAAGGTATGCTTGTCGGCTTTATTCTTTTTATAATGTGGTATCCTTTCAGTTTTAAAAAGAATGGCTTATTTCGCAACCTATGTATAGCTAGTTTGTTTGTCTATATCGGTGCAATTGTGTCATTGACTATGATTTATGCTCCACCTTGGAACTGGAATATTTCAGCAAGTGAGACGATATTTGCACTATCAAGTGTTAAACTAACCCCTTTTGAGTCCTCAATTTTAATTTTTGAAAACTGTAAGAGCATTGGAAATTATCGTGATTTTATTTGGTTGGTTGGTGGAAACACCATTATGCTTATGCCTCTTGGAATTCTTGTCCCTCTTATTAATGAGAAGTATGGGCTATTCAGGATAACCTTGCTTGCAATGGCTGTTTCGCTTAGTATAGAAATATTGCAACTTGGTTCAAACATATTACTTGGTACTGTTTTACGAACGGTAGAGATTGATGACTTTATCCAAAATACGTTAGGTTGCATCGTTGCCTATCTACTTTTTGCTCTCTTTCGAGAGATATACAGACGCATTGTTCCTAAAAAGTAATACCATTTCGCTTTATAAAAGGAGAAAACCTATGAATATTTTAGTCGTTGGTGGCGGGGGTCGTGAACACGCCATAATTAAAAAACTCAAGGAAAGTAACCGAGTTGAAAAAATTTATGCTGCACCTGGAAACGGTGGAATAGCCGCTGATGCCGAGTGTGTAAATATACGCGCATCTGACATTACTATGATGCTCGAGTTTGCAAAATCAAAGCAAATTGACTTTTGCGTTGTTGCTCCAGATGATCCACTTGTTTTAGGCATGGTTGACGTTATGAATGCTGCTGGCATTAAAACCTTTGGCCCAAATAAGGCTGCTGCAATACTTGAGGGTAGTAAAGTCTTTTCAAAAGATTTAATGAAGAAATACAATATTCCTACCGCTGGTTATGAGGTCTTTTCAAATGCTGAGGACGCTATATCCTTTGTGAAAACCCAAAACAGTTTCCCAACTGTCATAAAAGCTGATGGCTTGGCACTTGGCAAAGGTGTTATCATTGCTGAAGACTTCGAGTCTGCAAAAGAGGGTATCACTTCCATTATGGAGGATAAAATCTTTGGTGCAAGTGGAAATAACATTGTAATTGAAGAGTTTTTAACTGGCCCTGAGATTTCAGTTCTATCGTTCTGCGACTCACATACAATTGTTCCTATGATTTCTGCTATGGATCATAAGCGTGCACTCGAGGGTGACAATGGGTTAAATACTGGTGGAATGGGTACCATTGCCCCAAATTCATTTTTTACAAAGGAAGTTTACGATGAGTGTATGGAAACAATCTTCAAACCTACTATGAAGGCTATGAACGCCGAAGGGCGTCCTTTCAATGGTTGTATCTTTTTTGGACTAATGGTTACACCAACAGGCACAAAGGTGATTGAATATAACTGCCGTTTTGGTGATCCAGAAACACAAGTGGTTTTGCCACTACTAAAAACTGATTTGCTCGACATATTTGAAGCCTGCTACGATGAGAATCTTGCTCAAATGAAGATTGAATTTGATGACAAAGCTGCGGCTTGCGTTATTATGGCAAGTGGGGGTTATCCTAAAAACTACGAAACGGGCAAAGTGATTGACGGTCTTGATAAAAAGGGGCAATCTACACTTGCTACCGTTTACCATTCTGGAACTAGGCTTGATGACGAAAACTATCTTACTTCTGGCGGACGTGTACTTGGTGTCACTGCATTAGGCGAGAACCTAAGCGATGCACTAAGCAATGCCTACAAGGCTGTAGCAAGCATTCACTTTGAAGATGCACACTATAGAACGGATATTGGCAAAAAAGCACTATAAACAGTATAATGCTAGTTATGTATGTCGCATATATCAAAGACACTCATTTCTTTACGAGATTGAACTTGTCAAGAAAAAGTAGACACTATCTTTTTGAATAGTGTCTACTTTTAATTTACCCTTTCACTGATGGTGCTTTTTTTATGCAAAGAATGATGAAATAAATATAATCATAATTAATGCTGGTGCAATATATTTCATTATTATACTAAACAGGGCTTTCCATTTAAATGTTAATACCCCGCCATTTGAAATTTCTTCAGCGGCATTATCAATACCCCAAATATATCCAACAAAAATACACATTAACATTCCTCCTACTGGCATTAAAACCTTATCTGTTAAGAATGTCATTGAATCAAAAATAGTGCTTCCAAATAGCTTAACATCTCCAAATACGCCAAACGAAAGTGCTGCAAAAACGCCTATTACAGCCATCAGCATAGAAACAACTATAGCAGCAGTCTTACGTTTAATATGCAGATTGTCAATCAAATAGGAAGTTACAACCTCAAGTAATGATACTGATGAGGTTATTGCAGCAAAAAAGACTAGCACAAAGAATAATAAACCAAATATTACTCCAAATGGCATAGATGAAAATACTTTTGGAAGTGTTTCAAATAGCAAACCTGGTCCTGCTGAAGGCTCAAACCCAAAAGCGAATACTGCTGGTAGTATTGCAAGCCCTGCTAAAACTGCAAACAGTGTATCCAGAATAGGAACAACAACTGCGGCTTTTTGCATATGAGAGTCTTTGCTCAAATAGCTTCCATAAGTTATCATTGCTCCCATTCCTAGACTTAGGCTAAAGAACACCTGCCCCATAGCTGCGATTAATACTTTGCCGAGTTTTGGAAACGTATCAATATCCGACCAATCTGGAACTAAAAAATATTTTATTCCTGCCATTCCTCCCTCTAATGTTACGGAACGAATTACAATTACTATAATTAATATAAAAAGCGCTGGTAACATAATTTTACTGCATTTTTCAATTCCTCCAGAAATACCTTTAATTACAATAAAACATGTTGCAGCCATAAACGCAAGATGCCATATTATTGGCTCAAAAGATGAAGAAATGAATGTATTAAAATAGCTCGATGGCTCAACTATTTGGGCTCCTGTAATATATGTTGTAATGTATTTGAGTACCCAACCACCTATCACGCTGTAGTAAGATAATATTACAAATGCACAGACAACTCCGATTATGCCAATTACGGTATACTTTTTATTTATAGCCTTATATGCACCAATTGGGTTTAGTTTTGTTTTACGCCCAATTGCCATTTCCCCAAGCATAATTGGCACTCCTAATATAAACACAAAAAAAATATATATTATTACAAAGACTGCACCGCCACTTCGTCCAGCAACGTATGGGAATTTCCATAAGTTTCCTAGCCCTACCGCCGATCCAGTTGCTGCTAAAATAAATCCAACTGATGATGAGAATTTGCCCCGTTTTTCTTGATTTTTCATTGAACCCTCCATGATATATTTTATTTATTTTACTCTTAAAAACTTATATTATACTATTATTGATTCAAACTACATTTTAACATATTGAAAACATGCTATTAGTATAAATGGATTAATTTGGTGTATTTTTTTACTTTAAAGCGTATGCGTCTTTGGTTAAAATAAAAAAGCCACTATGGTTGGCTTTTTTAAGACAATGGTTATTTTTCATCTACTAATCTCTCTACCATTTGTGCAAACAATGTATTTGCCCATGCAAACCACTCTCTAGTAAAATGATTTGAATTGTTTACATCAAATCCCTCATGCATAAAATTAGTACCTGCATGGGTTGTTGCAATTGTATTGATACATTTATCAATTTCTGTTTGATCAGTACTGGTTAAAATCTGCATGATAAGAGAAATGTGCCAAATGTAGTTTTTAGGTGTATGTGGGCTACCAATTCCTTTTGCCTCAGTTCCAACAAAATAATAAGGGTTGTCCTCACTTAAAATAAACCTGCGGGTATTCTGATACACTTCATCGTTAGCACTTCTGTAGCCTATATAAGGAATTGCAAGCAAACTAGGAGAGTTTGCATCATCCATAAGGTTGTAGTTGCCCATTCCATCAGTTTCGTAAGCATAAATCTTGCCATATGTAGGATGTTCAACTATACCATAAGCTTGAATTCCATCGTCAATTTCATTAGCAATTTCCAAACATTTTTGTGCAAGCATTGTGTGTTCGTAGCCTTCTTCTGCCATTATACAAGCATACTTTAAAGCAACAACAGCCATCATATTTGCTGGTATTAAATATCCAAATTTACAAGCATCATCACTTGGTCTAAACCCTGACCAAGTCATACCAGTATATGAAACAGAAGTTCCTTTTCCCCCATTACAAAGGGTATCAGATTGAGCACAATCGGCTCTTGTAAAAAAATAATCTGAATCTTCGTGCTTTTGCTCTTTGAAAAATGTATTCACAATGTTCTCAAGCATATCTCTAAATGCCCTTGTAAAGATTGATTTATCGTTAGTTTTTGTATAATACTCATATGCTAAAAACAAAGGAGCACACAATGAGTCTACCTCATATTTACGTTCCCAAACCCATTTGCTCTCAAAGTCAGTTGAATCCTTATTGCCATGCTCATTATCTTTTGGGGTAGAATTAAATGCATTTGCATAGGGGTCAATATTAATGTAATACGCCTGTGCTGCAATAACGCCCTTAATCATTTCTTTTAGTGCATCGTCCTCGTTTACATATTTTATGTAAGGTTTCACTTGAGCCGTGCTATCACGAAGCCACATTGCAGGAATATCACCTGTAATCACAAAAACGCTACCGTTATCAAGCTTCTTTACTGTAGTTTCCATTGTATTTAGAAAGCATTGTTTTATTAGTGGTTTTAGCTTTGGATATTTTATTAAAACCTTTTCTTCTAACTCATTAGCCTTTTCTATGAGTATACTCGGTACGTCCATTAACTCTCTCCTTGCATTTACTGTATTTAGAATTTATAAAATTATATCACTAATTCGTTGAGATTACAAGGAAAACAGAAAAATATAACCGCCTAATAACAGGCGGTTATATTGAAGTTTAAATGATTAATTTATTTAAATGTTACTT
>JBAQWI010000296.1:0-15186 GCA_049298835.1 Oscillospiraceae bacterium | reverse complement strand
GTGTTTCCTCATTATCTTTGTCCCTCAAAAGTCCCCTTGTGTCAGTCAATAATATCAAGTTTTCAGCAGACAATGCCACTGCAATTTTTGCCGCCGCCGTATCAGCGTTTATGTTGTACATCGTGGAATCCTCTGAAACACCAATGGTTGCAATTACCGGAATATATCCGTTGTTCAACGCGTCAAGGATTGGCTCTGTGTTGATTGAAGTAATCTCGCCAACCAAACCCAAATCCTGCTCTGACTCTAGTTTCTCGGCTTTAATCATCATACCGTCAACACCGCAAAGTCCGATTGCTTTTCCGTTGCATTGTCCAAGCAATGATACAAGGTCTTTATTGACTTTCCCTGCCAAAACCATCTGTACAATTTCCATTGTTGGCTCATCGGTATAACGAAGTCCGTTGATGAACTTAGATTTTATACCCACTTTTTTTAACATATCATTGATTTCAGGTCCACCGCCATGTACCAAAACCACCTTGATACCAATGAGTGAAAGCAATACAACGTCACGCATAACGTCAACCTTTACGCTGTCATCACCCATAGCGCTACCGCCATATTTTATGACAATTACTTTGTTATTATAGTTTTGTATGTAGGGAAGCGCATCGACTAGCACCTTTGCCCTCAACTCATCTGAAATACTATCTATCATAAGTGCATCCTACTTTCCTGCCTATGTGTGATATGCTGCATTAATTTTAACATAATCATATGTCAAATCGCAACCCCATGCAACCGCATTTGCAGTTCCATCTTCTAAGTTTATGAGAATTTTTATCTCACTATCACTAAGAACAGCTTTGGCATCTGCCACTAAAAACTTCACACCTCTGCCGTTTTTACATACACAGATTTCGCCACCAGTTGACTTTAAAATAACCTCAACCGAGTCAATGGTAACCTCAGCATCCGCATAGCCTATGGCACACAAAATCCTGCCCCAGTTTGGGTCTTGCCCAAACATTGCACTCTTAAACAAGCTTGAAGTAATGACCGATTTTGCTATTGCCTTTGCTGATTTTTCGTCAATTGCACCGCTTACAGTACATTCAAGCAACTTGCTTGCACCCTCGCCATCCTGTGCAATTGCACGAGAAAGGTTAACCATAATACAAAATAGTGCCTTTGAAAAAATTTCATATTCAGCAGAATTTTCATCGCAGATTGGGTCGTTGCCTGCCTTGCCCGAGGCCATAATCATTGCCATATCATTGGTTGAGGTATCGCCGTCAACTGAAATCATATTGAAGGTATCGTTTGTGATGGTTGTCAATGCCTTTTTGAGCAGTTTTGGGCTGATGAAAACGTCAGTTGTGATAAAGCAAAGCATGGTCGCCATGTTTGGATGTATCATACCGCTACCCTTAGCCATACCACCCAAACGGCAAGTTTTCCCGCCAAGCTCAAAGGAAACCGCACATTCTTTTTGGCAAGTATCGGTTGTAAGGATAGCCTGTGAAGCCTGTTCGTTGCCAGTTTCGCTCAAATGAAGTTTAAGCTCTGGTATTGCCTTTTGGATTGGCGCAATGGGCAAAACCTCGCCAATAATCCCAGTAGATGAAACAACAACATCAGTTTCGTTGATTGAAAGCTCATCTGCAATCAATTTGCACATCATAGTCGCTTTTTCGACACCGTCAATGTTGCAGGTGTTTGCGTTGCCACTATTGACGATGACAGCTTGTGCTTTGCCATTTTTGATGTGCTCCATTGTCACATAAATCGGTGCACCTTTTACTTTATTTTGTGTATAAACTGCCGTAACATTGCAAATATTTTCGCTGTAAATTAACGCCAAATCTGGCTTTTCACGATTTTTTCTTAGTCCACAATGCACACCAGAGGCTTTAAAGCCCTTTGATGCACACACTCCACCATCTATAAATTCATAACCGTCAAACATAACCTTCATAGCACTCATAGTATTCATCACATTCATAGCATTACTCCCTTTATTCAAATGAGATTAACCCTGTTTTTTCGTCAATTCCCATCATGATATTCATACATTGAATTGCCGCACCAGATGCGCCTTTGCCCAAATTATCAAAACGTGAAGCAACCAAAACTTGTTCATCGTTTCCGCATACAAAAATTTGCATGGTGTTTGTATTTGCTAGATTGTTTGCCCCTAAAAAACCATCTTGTTTAAAGTCCATAACCTTGATAAAATGCTCATTTTTGTAATGGGTTGCAATCACCTCGTGGATTTCTTTTGCTGTCAGTTTGTTTTTTAGTGTCCTCGTGATTAAAGGAAGCGACACCAGCATCCCACTGTAATAGTTATCAACAATTGGATTGAACATTGGTGGATAACTCAAAGCCGTGATTGCCTGCATTTCTGCAAGGTGTTTATGATTTTGAGAAAGTGCATATTGGCGAGGAGAAAAAAGTTCTTCTTCTTTGTCTGCACATTCATATTGTTCAATCATCTTCTTGCCACCACCACTATAACCGCTGACAGCATGGCAGCTTACAGGGTGGTCGCTTGCAATAATCCTTGCCTCTATTAAAGGATAGACTGCCGCAATAAAACCACTTGCATAGCACCCTGGAACTGCAACTCTATTTGAGTTTGCAATCTTTTGCCGATGTTCTTTTGAGAGTTCCGGCAACCCATACGCCCAATCGGGATTGGTGCGGTGGGCAGTCGAAGCGTCAATGATTTTTACGTTAGAATTTTCGACTAAGGAAACAGCCTCTTTTGCCGCAATGTCGGGCAAGCAAAGGAATGTGAAATCTGATGAATTAATCAGCTTTTTTCGCTCAGATAGGTCTTTTCGAAGTGTTTCATCAATCCTTAAAATTTCAACGTCATCTCTATTTTGAAATCGCTCATAGATTTTAATGCCTGTTGTGCCCTCTTGCCCGTCGATAAAAACTTTATATTTCATTTGTATTTCACCCTTTGATTAATTTATTTGTAAATGTCGGACGACCACAGGTCGCCCCTACAGGTTTGCCATTTTAATTTTGTGGGAATTGGCGGGCGGTTGATAACCGCCCCTACACATCGTATTTATATAATTTGTTTTAATACCTCTTTAATTTGTCCTGTCACGCTATCTGCTGACGGTCCACCAACCACATTTCTACCATTCACACAGGTTGCAAGGTTGATTGCCTCATAGACATCGTCTTGAAATGTGTCACAAACAGCCTTGTAATCGTTGATTGGAAGTGTTTCAAGGACAACGCCTTTGTCTATACAGATTGCGACAAGCTTGCCAGTTGCCTTGTAGGCATCACGAAATGGCAACCCTTTTTTCACAAGATAGTCAGCACAATCGGTTGCATTGATAAACCCTTTTGCTGCTGCATTTCTCATATTGTCCTTTAAAACTGTCATCGTTTTTATCATTGGGGTAAAGGTATTGATGCAAAGCTTCACCGTATCAACTGCATCAAAAATCGCCTCTTTGTCCTCTTGCATATCCTTGTTATAGGCGAGAGGAAGTGATTTCATCATCGTCAAAAGAGTCACCAAATCACCGATTACCCTGCCAGTTTTCCCTCTGATAAGTTCAGCGATATCAGGGTTTTTCTTTTGTGGCATGATAGAAGAACCTGTCGCATACGCATCGTCAAGCTCGATGAACTTAAATTCCCACGAGCACCAAAGGATAATTTCCTCACAAAAACGAGAAAGATGCATCATCAAAATTGCAATGGTTGAGGAAAGTTCTATGCAAAAATCTCTATCAGAAATACCGTCAAGGCTGTTTTGTGTCACATTTGCAAAGGACAAAAGTTCTGCTACCCTTGCTCTGTTAATCGGATATGTGGTAGACGCCAACGCACCGCTACCAAGTGGCATGGAATCCATACGCTTTTTTGTGTCATAAAGTCTGTCGATATCACGCAAAAACATCTGTGCATACGCCATTAAATGGTGTGCAAAAGTAATAGGCTGGGCACGTTGCATATGGGTGTAACCACTCATAATCGTGTCGGTGTGCTCAGCAGAAACCTCACAAAGTGCCTTTGTTAGAGTTTTTGTAATCTCGATAATTTCGTCAGTTTCATCTTTTAGGTACATTCTGATATCAAGTGCGACTTGGTCATTTCTGCTTCTTGCTGTGTGCAGACGTTTGCCTGTGTTGCCTAGCCTTTTAGTCAGCTCTGCCTCAACAAACATATGGATATCTTCTGCCGTCATGTCAAGTTCTAGTTTGCCAGTTTCAATATCTTCTAAAATGGAGTTTAGTCCAACGACAATGCTCTCTGCTTCAGATTTGTCGATAATTTTCTGCTCGCCTAACATTGTTGCATGGGCAATACTGCCTAAAATATCGTGTTTGTACATACGAGAATCAAACTTGATTGAGGAATTAAAGTCGTTTACCTTTTCGTCAACCTCTTTTTTAAATCTACCAGCCCATAGCTTTGCCATAGTTAATCTCCTTTGTAATGGTGCGTATTAATGTAGTTTGAATATTTTCGTATAGAGGTTGCATAATATGCAACCCGCGGGCGATTAATAATCGCCCCTACAGGTTTACGCAATTTTATTCTCTTTATTCTTTGCCGTCTAGCAATGCTTTCACCTTAATTGGCAAACCAAATAGATTGATAAACCCAGCAGAATCTGCTTGATTATAAACATCGTCTTGACCGAATGTAGCAATTTCTTCGCTGTAGAGCGAGTAGGGTGAAGTGACACCTGCATTGATGATATTGCCTTTGTAAAGCTTTAGTTTTACCTCGCCTGTGACTGTCTTTTGTGTTTCATCAACAAACGCAGAAAGTGCTTCTCTCAAAGGAGTATACCACTGTCCATCATACACGATATCTGCAAATTTCATTGCAATTTGTTGCTTATAGTGCTGTGTTGCTTTGTCTAGGCAAAGTGTTTCAAGCACCTCATGTGCATGATAGAGAATTGTTCCGCCTGGAGTTTCATATACGCCACGAGATTTCATGCCTACAAGACGGTTCTCAACGATGTCTGCAAGTCCAATTCCATTTGCTCCACCTACAATATTAAGTGCCTTGATTAAGTCTGCACCCTTCATCTTTTTGCCGTCAACTGCGGTAGGAATGCCCTGTTCAAAGGAGATTGTTACATAGGTAGGGTAATTGGGTGCGTTTTCTGGAGAAACACCCATTTCTAAAATTTTATTGTAATTTGGCTCGTTTGCAGGGTTTTCCAAATCCAATCCCTCGTGGGAAAGATGCCACAGGTTTTTATCCTTTGAATAGTTTGTTTCACGGTTGATTTTCAATGGAATATTGTGTGCCTCAGCATAGTCGATTTCCTCATCACGAGATTTCAGCTCCCACGTTCTCCATGGTGCGATAATCGGCATATTTGGTGCAAACGCTTTTATTGTCAACTCAAACCGAACTTGGTCGTTACCTTTTCCTGTACAGCCGTGACAGATTGCATCTGCACCCTCTGCTTTTGCAATTTCAACAATTCTTTTTGCGATAACTGGACGTGCAAACGATGTGCCCAATAGGTATCTATTTTCATAAACCGCACCAGCTTTTAGAGTTGGAAACACAAAATCGTCAACAAACTCGTCTTGCAAGTCCTCTATATATAGCTTTGAAGCACCAGTTTTCAGTGCCTTTTCATTGAGTCCGTCAAGCTCATCTGCTTGACCAACGTTGCCTGCAACACAGATAACTTCGCAACCGTAATTTTCTTTTAACCAAGTAATCATAATTGAGGTATCAAGTCCTCCCGAATATGCCAATACTACTTTTTTAAATTGTCCCATTATAATATCCTCCATCTACTAATTTATTTATCTATTAATGTATATTATACAACTAAATTTACAAAAATCAAGTGTTTATTGCATAATTTTAAAATAATTATACACATTTGTTGTATATGCCAATTTAATTTATATAATGCTATCAAAATTTATCATTTAGCATAATTTGCCTGTAATTTTCTTTAAAAAGTGAGCTATACTATTATTGTTACAATCTGTTTCGTGTGTTTGCATAAATTGTAACATTGCAATAAAAGATTCACAAAAACCTAGAGATTTGCTTCTCTATTATTTTTTAAAATTGTGACGAACTTTATTGCGCGCGAAAAACAGGAGAGCATTTTGCTCTCCTGTTTACTTATTTTGTGCTACCTTTTTGGGTAGCGTTTTTTTCATATTCTGTTACAGCACTAATTGTTCGCCTTCGTCCTCTGGACGAACAGTCGCACCTGTGGCAGGAAGATTTTTTGTCCTAAATCTGTGAGGGTTCGCCAAAACATTTTCATCAAACAGCTCTATTTTCTCAACAAAGTGGTTTTTCTTCACGGTCATAACCTGCACACCTTGGGTGTCACGGGTAGACTTTGGCGCTATCATAGCGGTGTTAATCAACAACTTACGTCTTGCAGTAGAGGTCATCACGTATTCTTTGTCCTCATTGATAAATGCCACATGTAAAAGCTTAAACTTGTTGCAATATGCATTGGAAAGCTTTTTGCGTTTGGTTTTAGTTTCATAAGCAGACAATGGCACTTTAGAGGCTTTGCCGTTATCAAAAAAGAACATCATATTACCTGAATAATCCTTTGTGATAACCATCGCAATCACCTTTTCATCAGCATCAAATGAAAGCTTTGCTGGTACATAATCTCCAAGCACACTTGCTTTTGTATCATCAAACTCACAAGCACGAGTTTTATAAACTTGGTGTTTATCAGTGAAAAACATGATATCAACGGCATTTGTGGTTTCAACCTGTGTAATAATCTCATCTGTTTCTTTTAGCTTTTGTTCACCACCCATACGAAGCGACAGTGGAGAAATCTTTTTAAAATAGCCTTCTTTTGTAAGGAATATATTAATAGGATAATCCTCAACTTCTTCAGGAACATATTCGTCAGCCAAGTCATCTTGATAGATAAACATTGTGCGACGTGGCATAGCATATTTCTTTATCACCTCTTCAAGTTCGGCGGTAATAATACCATAAACCTTGCGTGGGTGAGCCAATATATCTTCCATTTTAGCAATATCGGCTAGCAACTGTGCTATTTCCTGTGTACGTTTTAAAATATACTCTCGGTTTAAATGACGCAATTTAATTTCTGCTACATAATCCGCTTGTATCTCGTCAATTCCAAACTCTATCATAAGGTTTGGAACAACCTCTTTTTCTTCTTCAGATTCACGGACAACTCTGATTGCCTTGTCAATATCCAAAAGGATTTTTTCTAGTCCTCTTAGCAAATGCATCTTCTCTTTTTTCTTTGTTAAGTCAAAGAACACCCTACGTTTTACACAGCCAGTGCGAAATGCAATCCATTCGGTAAGGATTTCTTTTACGCCCATAACCTTAGGATAGCCCGAAATTAGAATGTTAAAATTACAAGAAAAGTTATCCTGTAACGGTGTCATCTTATAAAGTTTTTGCATCAATTTATCGGGATCTTGTCCACGTTTTAAATCAAGTGTAAGCTTTAATCCGTGTAAGTCAGTTTCATCCCGAAGATCAGAAATTTCCTTTATTTTCCCAGCCTTAACGTGCTCAACAATCTTGTCCATAATGGCTTCAATTGTGGTTGTTGGAGGAATTTGAGTGACTTCAATGCAGTTTAGTTCCTTATCATAGTTAAATTTTGCTCTTATTTTAAAGCTTGCACGTCCTGTTTCAATTGCACGAGTAAGCTCAGAACGATCGTAAATCATGAACCCACCGCCTGGGAAATCAGGCCCTTGAATAGTTTCAGTAATGTCGTGGTCTGGATTTTTAAGTAGTGCAATTGTTGTTTCACAAACCTCTTTTAGGTTAAATGGGCAGATACAGCTTGCCATAGAAACAGCAATTCCCACGTTTGAGTTTACAAGCACCGACGGAAATGTTGTTGGCAATAGTGTTGGTTCAGTTGTTGAGTTATCATAGTTTGGAACGAAATCAACGGTATCCTTGTCCATATCTCTAAAAAATTCGGTACAAATATTAGCAAGTTTTGCCTCAGTATAACGAGATGCAGCCCACGCCATATCACGGGAATACGCCTTACCAAAGTTACCTTTTGAGTCAACGTATGGATGTAATAAAGCCTCATAGCCCTTGGACAGACGCACCATTGTATCATAAATTGCTTGGTCACCATGGGGATTTAAATGCATTGTTTGACCCACGATGTTAGCTGATTTGGTCTTTGCTCCAGTTAAAAGCCCCATTTTATACATGGTGTATAAAAGCTTGCGATGAGAAGGCTTAAATCCATCAATTTCAGGCAACGCACGAGATACGATAACACTCATTGCGTATGGCATATAGTTCGTTTCAAGCGTTTGGGTGATGCGTTGTTCAACCACAACCCCACCACCCGAAATATAGGCATCAGAGGAAGCCTTTTTCTTTGGGACATCGGTACTTTTTTTCTTAGTAGCCATAAGTATGTTCACTCCTTTCGCTCTCAAATTAATTTGCGCAAGCTTTTTTCTTGCCTACGATATGTCAGCAAGCTCTAAATAAGCTTGTCCATTTTTTGAAATAAAATCTTTTCTACCTTGCAAGTCGTCCCCTAAAAGCATATCAAACATATAGGCAGTTTCTTCTGCACTGTCGGGAGTTACTTTGATTAGTCTGCGTGTTAAAGGGTTCATAGTTGTGAGCCACATCATTTCCGGCTCATTCTCACCAAGTCCCTTTGAACGCTGAATGGTAAATTTAGCATCACCAATGGTTTTCATAATGTCTGCTTTTTCTTGTTCTGTGTAGGCAAAATACGTCTTATCCTTTGAGGTAATCTCAAACAAAGGTGACTCCGCAATATAGACACAGCCCTCTTGAATAAGGGTTGGCACAAGCCTGTAAAGCATAGTTAAAATCAGAGTTCTAATTTGGAATCCGTCGACATCGGCATCGGTACAGATTACAATTTTGTTCCAACGAAGCCCCTCTAAATCAAAGCTTGAAAGCTCCTTGTTAGCCTTTGTTGTAACCTCAACTCCGCAGCCTAAAACCTTGATAATGTCGGTGATAATCTCACTTTTAAAGATTTTATTATAGTCCGCTTTTAAGCAGTTTAATATCTTACCCCTTACAGGAATGATTGCTTGAAACTCAGCATCTCTGCCCAATTTACAAGCACCAAGCGCAGAGTCTCCCTCCACGATATAGATTTCTCGACGGTTTAAATCCTTAGTACGACAATCGACAAATTTTTGCACACGATTGGATAAGTCGATAGAACCTGCAAGTTTTTTCTTTAGATTAAGCCTTGTTTTTTCAGCATTTTCACGGCTACGTTTGTTAATCAAGATTTGCTCACCAATTTTTTGAGCCTCATCAGGATTTTCTATAAAATAAACTTCAAGCTGATGTTTTAAAAACTCAGTCATTGTTTCATATACAAACTTGTTATTGATAGATTTTTTAGTCTGATTTTCATAAGAAGTTTGGGTTGAAAATGAAGATGACACCAACACCAAACAATCCTCAACATCGACAAAAGAAAGCTTACTTTCCCCCTTGAGGTATTTGTTATTTTGCTTTAGATACTGGTCAATTTGCGACACAAAAGCCTGTCGAACAGCTTTATCTGGAGCACCACCATACTCAAGCCAGCTTGAATTATGATAATAATCAATTTGTTTTGCTTTGTTTGTAAAAACGCAAGAACAGGAAAGTTTCACCTTATATTCAGCTTTATCTTCACGGTCACGTCCTTTGCGTTCTGCCTCCCAGTATTGGATATTTGTAAGAGTATCCTCCCCTGCAATTTCAGCAACATAGTCAGAAATTCCGTTTTCGTAAACAAACTCCTTTGTGATTATTCCCTCTGAAGTTTCATTTCTAAATTCAAAAACTAACCCCTTATTTACGACAGCTTGACGTTTTAGGATATCTTCAAAAAATTCAGCAGGTATGTCAATCTCTGTGAAAACATCTAAATCTGGGCGCCATGTTGTCTTTGAGCCAGTTTGTTTTCTATTGGTAGGCTCTTTTTTCAGCCCCCCAACATTTTCACCTTTTTCAAAATGCAAGTTGTATTTTTGACCGTCACGATAAACCTCAATGTCCATATACTCGGATGCATATTGCGTCGCACAAGCACCTAGTCCGTTTAAGCCTAGAGAATATTCATAGTTGTCGCCTTCATCATTTTTGTACTTACCACCAGCATACAATTCACAATAAACAAGTTCCCAGTTAAACCGTTGCTCACTATTATTAAAGTCAACAGGACAACCACGACCGAAGTCTTGAATTTCGATAGAGTGATTCAAAAATTTAGTGATAATAATTTTATCGCCGTGCCCTTCACGAGCCTCATCAATGGAGTTTGACAGTATCTCAAAGACGGAATGTTCACAACCCTCAAGTCCATCAGAGCCAAATATTACCCCTGGTCTAAGCCTTACTCTGTCAGCACCTTTTAATGAAGATATACTCTCATTTCCATAATTCTGTATTGCTTTCTTTGGCATAATGCCCTCCTCCAAAATTAGTATATACCGTTAAAAGCGACAAACTGCACATAATGCAGTTTGTCGATTTATCTTTTGTTTTATTTAATCTCAATCCCGCCCATAACTGTTGTACAAACAAATGTAACAACAGGAGCACCCGACTCTGCTGGCATAGTGTATGCCCTGCATTCTGTTCCACCTAAAATATCAGTTTTATTAATCGCAATCTTTACGTTTTGTGGAGCAAAAATATCAACTCCACCCATAATTGCAGTTACATAAACTGTGATATCATGGGTAACAACTGCATCACGCAAGTCGAGATCTACACCGCCCATGATAGCTGAGACCCTTGCACCCTCAAAGTTTGTTGAGGTATTTTTAGTATCAACTCCTGAAAGAATGGCATTATAATTAGGGCAATTTGTAGCGTCATATGACCAGTTTTTGCCTTTAGGTTGCGCAGTATTATAACTACCTGTTGCTCCAGCATTTCCTTGTGGTGGAGTTTGATATGTATTATTTTGTTGATAATTAAAATAAGTAGCGCTGTTAGGTTTTCTAAAATAGTTAGTAATTAGAGTAACACCAATGCTTATGATAACAACTGCAACGATAGCAACTCCAGTGGTTTTGTAGCTGAATATTTGTGGTATTTGCTCAGAAAGCAACAAAACAATTCCAATGAAAAAAGCTGCAAGATTAAATCCACGAGGTCCATTGGATAAAATGCTTATGAATGATGGGACGATGATAAACAGTGTCCACCAACCCGCAAAGAAAACATCGAAGTCCCAACCCAAAACTACGCTCCCAAGATAGCCGATACCCGCCAAAATAAATACTATTCCAAATAATAGTGGTGCAATACTTTTTTTCATTGTCATTCTCCCTTATGTTATATTATATATTATTTATATAGCTCAATATTTCCGATAATAGGAAGTCTTTTTGCCTTACCTTGTGCAGCGTTGATAATACCAACTATCATCAAAGCAACCATTGAAAGTCTAATTAGCCCAGCAATTATATCACCAAAATAAGGAACCCAACCAATAACTGACGCAACAATATTGGAAATAATTGAAAGGATGAGAAAAATAATGCCTTGATTAACGTGAAATTTTGTAAATGGAGAGTTTTGATTTACTAGCATTGGCACTAAAAACAGCACCCATAGGTAGGAAAGCCACGCAAGTGGTTTTGTAGCCATTATATCATTTGGATCAAATTTGTAAGTTTCATCTGTCATGTGTAAGTCCCCTTTATAATGTTATTAAGCAATCTAATTTGACATACTAAAAAAGTTAAATTGTTATAGCAGTGTAATTATACCAGTATTCACACCTATTGTCAATTTATCTTACCCCATTTTATTTGCGATAATTTGATGGACAAACACCAAAGAATTTCTTGAATATATTAGAAAAATGAGAGAGGTCTTTGAAGCCTGTTGAGAGTGCCACCTGCAATATGGAATAGTCTGTAGTCTTTAGCAAATTGGCAGCCTTTGTCATTCTTGTTTTTAACAAATACTGTTCTGGTGATATTTGAATGTTTTCTACAAATATTCTATAAAGGTAGGTGCGATCAATTCCAATGTGGGCGGCAAGACTTTTCACATTTATGTCATAGGAGTAGTTATCGTTAATATATTCGAGCGCACTGTTTAAATAGACCTTCACATTTGAACTTGGGAGCGATCGTGGTTTCACTTGTGCAATCAACTCAGAAAGTATTAGATAAAGTTGTGCAAGCATAACATACTCTCTTGCTTTGCTTGACTTAAAAGCTTCAAACATTTTCACAAAAAGACCTTTGAATTTTTGCGTTTCATCACAGGAAAAAATTGGATTTTTGATGTTAATTGCGCAACGATCTAAAATATGCTTTGCATCAATTCCCTTAAACCCTACCCAGTAATATTCCCACGGTTCAACTTCATCAGCTTGATAAATTGTCACCTCTGATGGCGAGATTAAAAAGCCCTGTCCCTTTGTCAAATGATATTCACCACTTGAGTTTTTATACGTGCCACCGCCCCTAACAATATAGTGTATGAGAAAATGATCACGCACTGCTGGACCAAATTTATGAGAACTTTCGCATTTTTCCCATCCACATTGGCAAACCCAAAGGGATGCATTTGTTGCTTTGTCTAAACTATAATGTTTCAAATCTTGTTTTTTCACAAATACCACCTCATTTTGTTTTTTTATATAGTATACCATAAATCCCCAAATGTGATGCAATTAATAGGTTGGATATTAATGTGCATACACTAACCATTTTTACAGCGACCACCCTAAAAAAAGAATACATCTACATGGCAGCAATGATGGACCCTCATACTTCCTCTGAGCTTTCCCCTGACGATATCAGAAGTATGTGCGATGAATTAATCGCAGAGCATGGCGATTGGCTACCAAAATACGAATAATAGAGCTTAATATAAAAGTCGTCCTTTAACCTTTTTGGTATCAGGACGACTTTTGCGATTTATTGAGGAACTCATTATATGGATAGTGGGTAGTGTTACAGTAGTAGATTGACTCATTTGGTGATGCATCATTAAATTAAATCAATTCGCCGAACCATTCATCTGTTTTTTTGCATATTGTTTCTTTATGGCGTGTAACATCATCTTTATTTCCGATTTCGCAAAAGTACATACTGTCGACCATTTCGATTTTCATATGTCCGCACCAATGATTGATGCTGTCTATAATATGCTCGCATTCCGAAGTCCGTTTACCTCTTCTGAGTGCAATAGCATAACATTTTTTACCGCTTTTTAAAGTCCTATGATTTGGGTTAGGATTTGTTTCGCTATAAACTGTACATCGGTCAATAAATACCTTAAATTGTCCTGGGACATCTGCCCAATATGACGGAGATGCTATAACAATGATGTCAGAAGAGTCTATCGCATCAATTAATATGTTCATATCATCATTTTGTACACAGACGCATGTATTATAACATTTCATGCAACCTTTACAGTAGTTAATGTTTAAGTCACCTAGGCAAAAAATATCCGTTATTTCTCCATTTGATATCTCTGTTTTAATAGTAAGCAATATTTCTTGTGTAGCACCGTTGTTTTTTGCACCAGCATTTAGTAATAAGAATTTCATTCCGTACCTCCATTAATAATATATAATTATTTAAAAATTGTGATAATTGCCTTGCAGAGTTTCTTCCTGTTATTAGCTATTGCAGAAGTTTACTACAAATATCCTTAGTTCCATAAAGTTTTATTTTTACCACTATTATACCATTATGTTACAGAATATACCAGTATATTTATATGATTATATTTTGATTTTGGCAGACTTTTTAGTCTGTCCTTTACTTTTTTATTCCCCCTTGCCATTTTATCTATTTTTGTGTAAAATAGAAACATACGTTTAAATATATGAGGTGATTTTTGATGCTGGTTTCACTGGATAATGTGAAAAAATCTTTTGGCGACAAATTAATATTAAACAAGCTTTCTGCTACCATTGAGGATAACGACCGCATTGGTCTTATCGGTGCAAACGGTGTTGGAAAGTCCACCCTGCTAAATATAATCTGCAAGAAACTTGACTGCGACGAGGGTGGTGTCTATGTTTCAAATGGTGCTACCATTGGACTGCTAGAGCAAAACAGCGGTTTGGGCAAGGGCAATAACATTTATGCTGAAATGCGTAGCGTTTTCGCTGAACTTTTGGGGGTTGAGGAAAACCTTCGTGTGCTAGAAAGCAAGATTGCACATACAAGTGAAACTGACACAAATTATAGCAAGCTATCGGAGGAATATTCAAGGCTTACTGCATACTTTGAAGTGCGTGAGGGCTATCAAATTGATGTAAAAATTAAGACTATCCTAAACGGAATGGGTTTTTATGACAAGTCTTATGATATGCCAGTTGAAGATTTGAGTGGTGGTGAAAAAACAAGACTCGCTCTTGCAAAACTTTTACTTGAAGAGCCAAGCCTATTAATCCTCGATGAGCCAACAAACCATCTTGATTTTAAAACGCTAATGTGGCTTGAGGACTATTTGAAGTCGTATAAAGGTGGACTTTTGATTGTTTCCCATGATAGATATTTTCTTGATAAAATGGTAACTAAGATGTGGGATGTGGAAAACAAACAGATAGTTGCCTACAATGGCAACTATTCAAAATACAAGGTGCTTCGTGACGAGCGTATTACACGCCTGTTAAAAGAATATGATGCACAACAAAACAAAATTAACTCGATGGTTGACTATGCACAAAAAAATATTGCCCGCGCATCAACTTCAAATATGGCAAAGAGCCGACTTCATCAACTAGAGCACATTGATAAAATGGAAAAACCTAACGAGGTTATCCCTACTCCTACTTTTCGATTTGAGTTTGAAAGAAACCCTGTAAAAGACTTGCTTTCTGTGAAGAACTTGCGACTTGAAGTTGGCGAGGGCGACGATAAGCTTGTCTTATGTGAGAATATTTCATTTGATATCAAACGTGGCGAAAAAGTTGCTTTGATTGGTCCAAATGGCATTGGAAAGTCTACCCTGCTCAAAACTATTCTAAGCCTACTGCCACAAAATGGTGAGGTTTACTGGGGTGCAAATGTGCAAACCAGCTATTACGAGCAAGAAAACCTTACCCTTAACAAAGAAAATACTGCGATTGAGGAACTTTGGTCGAGATTCCCACTGCTACCTCAATATACCGTTAGAGGAATTTTGGGGCAAGTGCTCATCAGCGGTGACAATGGCTTTAAAAAAATTGGTGTTCTTTCGGGTGGAGAA